>NZ_JBQSWC010000003.1:0-222552 GCF_052376775.1 Halomonas sp. AOP43-A1-21
GGCGTTTGGCAAGGGGCTTTTTGAAATAAGTCTGAAAAACATCAGCGGCCTCTTTTATAAGACCTTGAAAGCACTTCGGCGAACCACGTATTGGCGGTTACACTACCTTCTACCACTTCATCTACCCACTTATATGTATGAGGTCTGTGATGAGCCCCCATCTGCTATCCGTTGACTCCTTAAACCGCGACAGCGTTAATCACCTTTTGCGCGTTGCGGCACAAATGGAGCCAATAGCCCAACGCCGCCAGATTACGCGTGTTCTTGAAGGAGCCGTACTGGGCAATCTGTTTTTCGAAGCCAGTACGCGTACGCGAGTGAGTTTTCATACGGCGTTCTGTCGGCTGGGCGGTAGCGTGTGCGACACCACTGGCTTTACCTTCTCATCCATGGCTAAAGGCGAGTCGCTTTACGATACCAGCCGGGTAATGAGCGGCTACTGCGATGCGATCGTTATGCGTCACCCGGATCAGGGCTCTGTTGCGGAGTTTGCGGCAGCGACGAATGTACCGGTGATTAACGGCGGCGACGGCCCTGGTGAACACCCAAGCCAAGCCCTGCTGGATATTTATACGATCGACAAGGAGTTTCAGCGGTTAGGCAAATCGTTTAGCGGTGCGCACATCCTGATGACGGGGGACCTTAAGTACGGGCGTACGGTGCACTCGCTGATCAAGCTGCTGTCTCTTTATGATCCGCTACGTATTACGCTGGTATCGCCGCCGGGGCTTGAAATGCCTACTTCACTGATTGACTTGGTAACGTCTCGCGGGCATCAGGTAGAGGTACGCGATCATTTAGCCACCGACTTCAGCGATTTGGATGTGGTCTACACCACGCGGATCCAGAAAGAGCGTTTCACCGAGGAAATGAACGAGAACTTCCAGGGCATCTCGGATGACTTTATGGTCAATAAAGCGTTTTTGGATCAGCGTTGCACTGATTCCACCATCATTATGCATCCGCTGCCCCGCGATAGCCGCGCCGGCGCGAATGATTTGAACGTCGACCTTAACGGCGACCCGAGACTTGCGATCTTCCGCCAAACAGATAACGGTATTTCAATGCGGATGGCTATCTTTGCCACGCTGCTACAGGTCGATACGCTGATCGAAAAAGATCTTCGCCCGGTGCGCTGGTTTGTGCCCAGCCAGATCGGCACGCTGGACCGCTAAAATTGCGTTCAGGTTAGTAAGCAGAGCGCCCATCGGGAAGGCCTTCCTGGTGGGCGAACCAGCCTTCCAGGATCAATACCGCCGCAATGCCATCCACGCTCTCTTCGCGGTAGTTACCCCGATGCCCGGCATCGCGTGCGATCTGCTTGGCTTCGCGGGTAGAGCCGCGCTCATCGACCATCACACACGGTTTGCCGTAGCGCCCGTGCAGCCGATTGCCAAACTTGCGCGCACGCTTGCTCATGTCCGACTCGCTACCATCCATATTAAGCGGCAGACCAACGACCAATAGGTCCGGCTGCCACTCTTTCAGCAGCTGCTCGACCTTATTCCAGTCAGGGATCCCGTCACGCGCGGTGAGCGGGGCAAGCTCACGAGCACTTCGCAGCAGCTCATTACCCACCGCCACACCAACTCGCCGCGTGCCATAGTCGAAAGCAAGAATTAAACGCTGGCCAATATCCGCCATTACGCGTGCCCTGCGTCTCGGGTCATCAAGTTAAGGTCAACGCCAAGCAAGCCTGCCGCGGCGGTTAACCGCTCCACGGGTGGCGTGTTGAACAATACCTCAGGCTGCCCTTCAACCGTCAGCCAGCTATTTTCCTTAAGTTCATCTTCCAACTGGCCGACTTCCCAACCAGCGCAGCCCAAGCAAATCAGAAAGTGCTCGGGCCCTTCGCCGTTGGCCAACGCCTGAAGAATATCCATGGAGGTTGTCAGCGCAATATCATCCTCAACCTGCACGCTGGAATCCCACTCCTGACTGTCCCCCAGATGCAGAATAAAGCCGCGATCCTTGTGCATTGGGCCACCGTAATAAACTGGCGCGTTACGGTGAGGGCTATCTTCACCGCCCAGCTCTAACTGCTCAAACAATGCATCCAGGGTGATCTCAAGCGGCCGATTGGTAATAACGCCCATACAGCCGTTGTGGTCATGCTCGCACAGGTAGATCAGGCTACCCTCAAAATTGGGATCATCCAGATGGGGCATTGCCATCAAAAAGTGTTGCTTCAAACTTTGCATGCGTCTCCTACGGTCTGCTGGCATGACCAGCAGACCTCAATCATCAAATGTGAATCGGCTTCTCAAGCAGCACTCAGCCGGCGCTCAATGGCATCCAGCAGCAGACCGGCGATATTCGTGCCGCGCTGGTCATCAATTTCACGCACACAGGTCGGGCTAGTGACGTTAATTTCAGTGATGTAGTCGCCAATCACGTCCAGCCCCACAAACATAAGACCTTTCTCACGAATCATGGGCTGTACTTGCTCAATGAGCCAGTAATCGCGATCGGTAAGCTCACGTGTGACGCCACGGCCGCCCGCTGCCAGGTTACCGCGCGTTTCGCCTGCCGACGGGATACGCGCCAGCCCAAACGGCACCGGCTCGCCATCGACCAGCAGAATGCGGGTATCACCGTCTTTAATTTCAGGTAGATAACGCTGAGCCATGATCTGGCGCTGGCCGCGTAGCGTTAGCTGCTCAATCACTGCGCCAATATTGCGGCCTTCTGGGCCGATATGAAAGATACCGGTGCCGCCCATACCGTCCAGCGGCTTAAAGATCACATCGCCATGCTCGGCATGAAAAGCCCGCAGCACGTCATCCCGGCTGGCAACCATGGTGGGCGTACAACACTCGGGGAACTGCTGGGCAAACAGCTTTTCGTTACACTGCAAAAGTGCGGCGGTCGGATTGACGATCAACACGCCTTCACGCTCGGCAAAGCCTAGAAGATGAACCGCATTGGTGAAGTCAGCGTCCACCGGCGGGTCTTTACGCATTAATACCACATCCAGCTCAGCCAGTGGCCGAGCGGCCGCCTCCCCCAAGTTATACCAATGGTTAGGGTCGCGATGCACCGTGAGTGGACGCATGCGTGCATAGGCCTGCCCCGCCTGTAAGAAAAGATCTTCCTGCTCCATATAGTGCAGAGTATAGCCACGTTCCTGGGCCGCCCATAGCATGGCTATAGTGGTATCTTTCTTGTAAGCGATGTCGCTGATGGGGTCCATCACGACGCCGAGATGCAGATTTGATTGACTCATCGGGGCACAATCCATACTTAAACAATAGATAGGCAGTATGCCGTACTGCCTGTCCAGCTCCAACTGCTGACGCCGTTACGGGGCAAGCGCACCCGGCACTAAGCGTATCGCGTCAGGCGCAAGAGTAATCAGCTGCTGCTTATAGAGTCGACCAATGGCTTGTTTAAACGCACTTTTACTTACGCCTAGGCGCGCCTTGATCGCATGGGCGTCACTTTTATCGCCCAGCGGCAGGTAGCCGCCACTTTCACGCAGCGCTTTGAGTATTTTCTCACCCACCACGTCCAGGCGTGCGGCTCCTGGCGGTAATAGTGAGATATCCAGGCGCCCGTCTTCACGGCGCTGCTTCACGTAACCCGACAGCGCCTGCCCACGGCGCAGCGGCTGGGTAATATCATCCTGGTAAATTAGCCCCCAATAGCGGTGGTCGACCACGACTTTCATGCCTAGATCGGTGCGATCAGCAACCATCACGGCGACTTCAGCGCCTTTTTCCAAGGCCCAGGCGTCATCGGTCAAAAAACGATCCAGCTTCATCGTGGCAACAGGGCGCCCCTGGTCATCGCTATACAGCATTACCAGTACGCGTTTGCCAACGTCCGGCCGGAAATGTTGCTCACTAAAAGGTAGCAGCACATCTTTAGGCTGCCCCCAGCGCAAGAAGGCACCGGTGTTATTGACGGCCACAACGGTTAAATACGCCACTTCGCCTATTTGGGCAGATGCATCGCTGGCAGCGCGAGGAGGAGGAGTTGATTCACGGGCCATGGGTGCCGTCCTTAAAAAGTGAACCTGTATTATGGCGCCTGAGGATCATTGGGCAAAGTGGCAGCGCACTTTATTAGCCCGCCGGGCCTCTTTCAAAATGACCGTAAAGCCAGGCGAAGCATGGAAGGCATCAATCATACTGCGCAGACTATCTGGCAAGCCGTTGGTATTCAGCGGGCTTAAACAGGCATAAAGCGAATATTCAGACAGCCCCCAAAAACCAGGTCATCTGAACGTGGGAGCTAGGCAGGGTAGTTAGTAAGTGCTTACAAATCGCCGAAGTAGTGCTGTAACAACGTTAAAGCAACCACCGGAGCGGTTTCAGTGCGCAATATGCGCGGACCCAAGGTTAACGGCGTAAAGTCAGCCGCCTGGGCAGCTGCAATATCGGTGTCCGTCAAACCACCCTCAGGGCCAATTAAAAGCGCGGCGGTTTCGGGGCGTTCTGGCTGGTTAAACGCATTGCCGGTGGCTAAATGCAGCATCAGACGAAGCGGCTCCTGGCGAGCACTCAACCATTCATCAAGGCTCAGTGGAGAATGCACCGTGGGCACTACCGCCCGGCCGCTTTGCTCGCAGGCACTGGCAGCCACCGCCTGCCAATGGGCCAGCTTTTTAGCTTCGCGATCTCCCTTCAAGCGTACATCGCCCCGCTCGGTATACAGCGGAGTAATGGCGGCAACCCCCAGTTCAACGGCCTTCTGGATCGCATAATCCATCCGGTCGCCTTTGGAGATCGCCTGGCCAAGATGAACGGCAAAGGGTGATTCACTTTTACCCCGCCACACGGCGTCCACCACGGCAAAGGTGTGCTTTCGCCCCACCTCTGCCAAGCGAACACCCGCTTCTTGCCCCTGACCATCAAACAGCACCAACGGCGCGCCTTCACCCATGCGTAATACACGGGTCACATGGCGCGCCGGGCCTTCCGGCAGCTCTACCGTCTCGCCCACATTAAAAAACGCTGGTACATAGAGACGGGGCATTTTGCCATGCAAGGCATACCAGTCGGCTGCTTGCATGCTTAGTGAGTACTTGCTTCGGCTTGACTAGCCTGCTGCGCTTCACGCTGCTTGCGCTGGGCGTACATGGCTTCGAAGTTGACCGGCGCCAGCATCAGCGGCGGGAAGCCACCACGGTTGACCAGGTTATCCACGCACTCGCGGGCGTAAGGGAATAGCAGGTTGGGGCAGAACGCACCCAGCGTCTGTTCCAGCTGCGCACCTTCAATGCCGGAAATGCGGAACAGGCCCGCCTGCTGGACTTCAGCCAAAAACGACGTGGTGCCGGTTTCGTTATCGTTCACCTGAGCCGTCACTTTTATAACCACTTCGTATTGGTCGTCAGCGATTTTTGTGCTGCTGGTATTGAGATCCAGATTCACCTTGGGCTTGAAGGCCTGTTTGAAAACAGAGGGCGAATTCGGCGCCTCAAAGGAGATATCTTTTACATAAATACGCTGCAAAGAGAACTTCAGCTGCGGCTTATCGCCTGACGCTGCTGCGCCAGCTTGCGGGGTGTTGTTATCTTCCGCCATGGGGAAACTCCTCGTTGTTCATTTAATCAATATATAAAGGTGCGACGTTACTTACTTCTTAACCACAGGAAGGCTATCAGCCTGCCACTGCGCCATACCGCCTTTCAGCTTAAACACGCGCTCAAAGCCCGCCTTGGCAAGCTTGGTCTGAGCCACACCTGAGCTCTGCCCCTGCTTGCACACCACAATGATCGGCTGATTTTTTACTTTATTCAGTTCGCTCATGCGGCTGTCGATATTGCTTTGCGGGATGTTACGTGCGCCAGCGATATGCCCAGCTTTAAAGTCTTTCGTTTCGCGAATATCCAGCACAACCGCGTCTTCACGGTTAATAAGCTGGGTTGCCTGCGTTGAGGTCACCGCGTTGGTTGAGGCACTGCGTGTTTCATAAATAAGCCACGCTACCAGCACCAGTAAAAACGCCCCGACGAGCAGGGGGTGGTTCTGTACGAATTCGAGCAGCTGATCGATCATCGCGAACACAATCTCTTAGTCTATGCGGAAAAAAGCGGCTGAACCGCTGACAAAACGCGACAAGTATACACGTCACAAGGCACCCCGCGCAGGCCTTGGTCATGACGCCCGGCAGTTGCCTACGTTATGATGCCCCAAGCGTGCGTCAGTCGCGACCCTGATCACAAGGCATTGTCTGAAAATAACCGGTGTGGCACGTTTATTTTCAAATAATTCTTTAGCGTCAAATCATCTTTTCGCTTTGCGCCGCTTTTTAAGCCGCTTCGATTATTCAACCTAACGAGGTTTTTATGGCTACTTCTACCCCGCGCCCCGTCGCACTGATCATCCTCGACGGTTATGGCCACAATCCTGATAACGCGCACAACGCCGTGGCATCCGCCAACACGCCGGTAATGGACGATCTGTGGGCCAATCGGCCACACGCCTTTGTACATACCGATGGCCGCCACGTGGGCCTGCCCGATGGCCAGATGGGCAACTCTGAAGTCGGCCATATGAATCTAGGGGCGGGCCGCATCGTTTACCAGGACTTCACCCGCATTACCAAAGCGATTGAAGACGGCGACCTGGATATTAACGAAAACCTGACCCTGCCGATTGATGACGCGGTGGCCAATGGGAGCGCCGTTCATCTACTGGGCCTGCTTTCCCCGGGTGGCGTGCACAGCCATGAAGATCACTTTATCGCCATGGCAGAACTGGCGGCGCGGCGCGGCGCGCAGCGCATCTTCATTCATGCGTTTCTGGATGGCCGAGACATGCCGCCGCAAAGCGCCCTGTCTTCCATCGAGCGCGCTAACGCCCGCCTGGCCGAGCTGGTAGGCGCTGACAATGGCTTTGTGGCCTCGATTATTGGCCGCTTTTACGCCATGGACCGTGACAACCGCTGGGAGCGGGTCGAAAAAGCCTACCACTTGCTAACGGAAGGCCAGGCGGACATCTATGCGACCAGCGCCGAAACCGCGCTGCGCGACGCCTATGAGCGTGGTGAAACCGACGAGTTTGTATTGCCAAGCTGCGTATTGCTCAATGATAAGTGCGTTACTTTACAAGACGGTGACGCCGCTCTGTTCCTCAAC
This sequence comes from Halomonas sp. AOP43-A1-21, assembly GCF_052376775.1. Classification (NCBI taxonomy): domain Bacteria; kingdom Pseudomonadati; phylum Pseudomonadota; class Gammaproteobacteria; order Oceanospirillales; family Halomonadaceae; genus Halomonas; species Halomonas sp. AOP43-A1-21. The sequence goes on from NZ_JBQSWC010000003.1 coordinate 7,088, forward strand.
TTCCGCTCTGACCGAGCCCGCGAGCTTACCCGCGCGTTTGTAGAGCCCGAGTTCAGCGGATTTTCACGCAAAGCCCGCCCGTCACTGGCCGGTAAAGGGCTGGTCATGCTGACCCAGTATGCAGCGGACATTCCCGCGCCGGCCGCGTTCCCGCCATTTGATCTCAACAACACCTTAGGCGAAGTCGTCGCCAAACGCGGTTTAACCCAGCTGCGTATTGCCGAAACCGAAAAATACCCGCACGTGACGTTTTTCTTTTCAGGCGGACAGGAAACGGAGTTTGACGGCGAAACGCGTATTTTGCTGCCCTCCCCTCAGGATGTGCGTACCTACGACGAAAAGCCTGAGATGAGCGCCTATGAAATTACCGACAAGCTGGTTGAGGCGATTGATGCCAGGCAGTTTGATCTGATTGTGTGTAACTACGCTAACGGCGATATGGTTGGCCATACCGGCGACTTTAACGCCGCGGTAAAAGCCATTGAAACGGTCGATATCTGTGTAGGTCGCGTTGTAGAAGCCATTGAGCGGGCAGGCGGCGCGTGCCTGATTACTGCCGATCACGGCAACGCCGAGCAGATGGTTCATCCAGAAACCGGCGCCCCGCAAACCGCACATACAACGTTCGTCGTGCCGCTGGTCTACGTGGGCGAACGCGCTGGCGCGTTAAGCGATGGTCGTCTATGCGATTTAGCGCCCACGCTATTGACCATGATGAATCAATCCGTTCCCCAGGCGATGACCGGGAAGCCATTGATCGATTTCAGTTGATTATACGTCCGCTAATATCCATGCGTGCGGCATTAGCGCTTAGTGCGCTTTTGATAGCCATGTATTCACCGGCGGGCTTGGCCCAGCCGGATGAAAATGCGGCACGCCAGCAGCTAGACGCGCTAGGCCAGGAAATCGAGTCGCTCTCGCAGCGACTGAGTGCCACCGGCCAAGCGCGCGACAGCGCCGAACGTGACTTACGCGAAGTCGAGACGGAACTGGCCGAGACTCACCAGCGTCTTGATGCCCTGCAGGCCGAGCGGCGTCAGCTAGATGACGAAATGGCGCAGTTAAATCAACATCGCGAGCGCCTGGAAGGAGAGCGAACCCGCCAGTATGCGGCGCTTAGCCAGCAGTTGGCCGCCCTGTATCGATTAGGCCCTACGCCGCAGCTTAAGCTACTGCTTAATCAGGGCGACCCGGCCGAGCTGGACCGCATGCAGGCTTATCTCAACCGGTTTACCCAAGCGCGTAACCAGCGGCTTGCCGATATCGCCCGCCTGGACGCCGCGCTTGCCGATACCCAGCACGCGCTGAATGAACGCCAAACGCGCCTGCTGAGCCTGGAAGACGAGCTGGACTCACAGCGCGCTCGACTGGTCGAGCGCACTAACGAGCGGAGTAGCGTGGTGGCAACGCTGGATGACCGCTACGGCAGCGAAGCCGACCGGCTAGCGGACCTGAACGACAACCGAGAACAGGCGGAGCGCAAGCTGCGTGAAATACAGGCAGAACTCGCTCGCCTCGATGCCCCCACGCCTACGACCAATATCACCCGCACCCAGGGAGATTTGCCGTGGCCGGTACAAGGTGACATTACCACGGCATATAACCGTCGTGACGGGGTTCACTATAATGGTATTGTCATTCAGGCCAGTGCCGGTACTCAGGTGGGTGCAGTGCACACCGGGCGGGTGGTATTTGCCGAATGGATGCGCGGGTTTGGCAATCTGGTGATTATCGACCATGGTGATCAGGTAATGACGCTTTACGCTCACCTGCAGCAGTTTAGCGTTCGCCCCGGCCAGCAGATCAGCCGTGGCGATGAGATCGGTCGTGTAGGCGACAGTGGCGGGCAACCCCGCGCCGCGCTCTACTTTGAAGTACGTCAACGTGGCGAACCAATTAACCCTCAGCGTTGGATTGCGCGCCGCTGACGGGATAAGCTGAAACGCATTAATGTCAACTAAGGCGGCGTCTTGTAACGCTGCCTATCGCCTTGCGGAGTCTGCATGACGCCATTTGTTACCGACGTATCGGCCCCTGCCAAGCGACTCTTGGCTACCCTGCTTCCCCTTGCGCTACTGTCGGCCCCGCTACCGCTGCTTGCTCAGCCAGCCAGTCAATCGGCGGTCGATGACCTGCCGCTTGAAGAAATCCAGACCTTCGCCGAGGTATTCGAGCGCATCAAACGTGGCTACGTTGAGGAGGTCGATGACCGCACCCTCTTGCGTAATGCCATGCGCGGCATGCTGAGCGAGCTGGATCCGCACTCGGCGTATCTCGATGAAGAGGAATACCAAAGCCTGCGTGAAACCACCCAAGGCGAGTTTGGCGGTATTGGTATCGAAGTGGGCATGGAGAACGGACAGCTAGTGGTAGTAACACCCATCGACGATACCCCAGCCTCACGAGCGGGGCTGCTGTCACGCGATGTGATCATTGCCATCAACGGTACGCCTACCGAAAGCATGTCGCTGCAGGAAGCGGTGACCATGATGCGCGGCGAACCGGGCAGCGAGTTGCGTATTTCCGTGCTGCGCTCGGGCGAAGAGACGCCGCGCACCTTTACGCTTAACCGCGAAGTGATTCGCAGCGAAAGCGTCAAGCACGAGCTGCTTGAGCCAGGCTACGGCTATCTACGCATCAGCCAGTTCCAGACGCGCACCACGGAGCAGGCACGCCAGGCGATTGAGCGCATGATGCGCGAGCAGCCGCTGGAAGGCCTGATCCTTGATCTGCGTAACAACCCCGGCGGCATCCTACAGGCTGCTGCTGGCGTGGCGGATCTCTTTTTAGATGACGGTTTGATCGTGTACACCGAAGGACGCCTTTCTGACACTGAGCTTTCGTTCTCAGCCTCGCCGGATACCCCCGCAGGCGATATTCCCCTGGTGGTGCTGATTAATAGCGGCAGCGCCTCGGCCGCAGAAATTGTTGCCGGCGCTCTGCAGGATCAGCGGCGCGGCGTGATTATGGGCACCGATAGCTTCGGCAAGGGCTCGGTTCAGCAAATTATGCCGCTGGGTAATGGCGAAGGCCTGAAGCTCACCACGGCGCTCTACTACACGCCGAACGGGCGCTCCATTCAGGCCCAGGGCATTGTGCCGGATGTAGAAGTGGTGCGCGGCCGCCTCGAAGTGGCCGAAAGCCGCCTGGAGCTTCGCGAGTCGGATTTAGGCGGCCATCTGGATGCTCAGCAGCCAGCAACACAGGCACGCATGTCAGCGACTGAACGGCTGCGCGACGACTATCAGATGAGCGAAGCGCTTAACCTGCTTAAAGCTCTCAACGTGGTGGATCGCCGCCGCCGTTAACGACAGCTAAGCGGCAGGCGCCCGCGCTCTCCGGTGGCCTGCCGCATTACCATCCGCTTTAAAGGACTGAGTCGATTCATACCGCTCATGCCCAGATTGCGCGCTAACGTAAACACCGGCATTTGGGTACCAAACAGCTCTCTAAAGCCCTTCATCAGGCCTAACATGGCGCTATTGTCCAGACGCCGCCGACGCTCATAGCGGCGTAGCGTGGTTAGCTCGCCCCAGGGGGCACCGCGTCGCCAGGCACTGATGACTTCTTCAGCAAGCACCGCTGCATCCATCAGGCCCAGATTAACCCCCTGCCCCGCCAGCGGGTGAATACTATGTGCGGCATCGCCCACCAGCGCAAAGTGCGCCAGCACATACTGCTTTGCATGGCGCTGCACCAGCGGAAAACGGTATGCCTGATCACAGGCGACCACGTCGCCCAAACGATGGCCAAACGCCTCGCCTAGCGCCTGGCCCAAAGCCTCGCGCGATAACTGGCCAAGCGTTGAGGCGTGCTCAGGCGTGGTCGACCAGACAATCGAGCAATAGCGCGCGTCGCCGTCCACGGTAAGCGGTAAAAAAGCCAGCGGCCCGCCCGTCAGAAACGCTTGGCGCGCAGTGCTGCCATGGGTTTGCGTGCACTTGACGGTTGTGACCACGGCTTCCTGGCCCATGTCGTCACTGACAACGTCTATCTCGGCCATTTCGCGCAGCGTTGAGCGCGCGCCATCCGCCGCCACCAGTAACGGCGCATGCAGCGTACGCCCGTCAGCCAGCTTCAACCAGCGCCCGGTGACCGAGGTTTGCAGCGCCCGTAACGTCGCCCCAAAAAAGCACGTTACGTTGGGGTGACCAAGCACCTGATCGTTTAGCGCTGCTTGGGTGACCGCGTTTTCAACGATATGTCCAAGCACGGACACCCCGGCTTCATCGGCAGAAAAGTTGATCTCCCCACTGCCATCGGCGTCCCAGACCTGCATATAGCGGTAAGGCGTTACACGACACTCGGCCATCGCGGGCCATACGCCCAAATGGGTGAGCAAGCGCTGGGAGACCGGCGTTAATGCGCTTACCCGAGGGCCTGGCAGCGCCTTGTCGATCGACTCCCAGCCAAGCGGCTCGTTACGTGTCTCAACTAATCCAACGCGTATGCCCGCCTGCGCCAGCAAGGCAACCAGCGCCGTCCCGACTACGCCCGCACCGACGACGACAACGTCAAAGCATTGGGTAGGGTCAGTTTGTGTCGCATGCGTATCCATAGCGTTCCTTGGGTCTGATCTTGATTATCCTGCAGTTGGTTCGCGCTTTACTTAAGCCCGGGCGAGCGGTTGATAATTAACGCTCCAAACCCATCGCCCGGCGTGCTAAGCCGCGACGCAACGGCCCAATTAGATTAAGGCCAATCAGTCCCGCGGCCCTGGCATGCGGCAGTAACGGCAATGATTGACCAAACAGGCGCACTAGGCCATCGCTAAAGTGAATCACATTGCTGCGATCACGCGCCCGCTTTTGCTCAAAAGCCAGCAGCGTGGCCATATCGCCCAGTGACCGCTTGGCCTGTTCGCCCTGCTCAAGTGCTTCGACTAAATCCATGATACCGCGCAGCGCCAGATTAAAGCCCTGCCCTGCGACCGGATGCAGTGCATGGGCGGCGTTGCCCAGAACCGCAAGCCCTGGGCGAACCGGTTCTTCTGCCGTCACCAGCGAAAGCGGATAGCTATAGCGCTTGCCTGCCCGGATAAAGCGTCCTACACGATCGCCAAAAGCGGCCTGTAACTGAGAGAGGAATTCGCGATCCGGCAACGCCATTCGCGCCTGCTCCTGTCCCGATGGGTGTGTCCATATCAATTCCATTGCCTGTCCGGGAAGAGGCAGAAGAGCCATCGGCCCTTCCTGGGTAAAACGCTCATAAGCCACCCCTTGGTGGGGCTGGCTGATACCTACATGAGCAATCAGTGCGGTCTGCTCATAGGAGTTACGCCGGCTGCTGATGCCCAACTGCTCTTTAAGGCCCGAACGGCCACCGTCGGCAAGTACGGTTAATGCTGCACGCAGTTCGCTACCGTCAGAAAGGCGCAAGTAGTGGCCGTTTGCTCCAGGTGAGAGCTTGTCTACCTTGGCCGGGCAATACCACTCGACCGGCAGGGTTCTTAAGTGGCGATGAAGCACCCGTCCCATCCAGGCATTGGGAATAACATGCCCCAACGCATCGACACCCAGTTCCTGAGCGCTGAGGCGTGTAGCACCCAAACGCCCGCGCTCGCTGATATGAATATTTCGAATAGGTGTCGATTCCGCCTGCATGGCCTCCCAGACGCCCAACTGGCGAAAGCGCTGCGCAGAGCCCTCGGCAATAGCGCTTGCCCGGGCGTCAAAGCTTGGCTGCCAACTCTCGTCAAGCGGCGCGTCATTAAGCGGGGCCGCTTCGATAATTGCGACTTTCCAACCATAGCGCTCGATCAGTGGAGCCAGTGCGCAGCCTAAGCTGGCGCCCACTAGCCCACCCCCGACGATGACAATATCGTGGGTGGTCGTCTGTGCTGGCGTATGCCCCGACTGCGCCATTGGCGTCTCCTGTTACTTAACTCACCACCACTTTGTAATGGTGTAATGTAATTTACATAATGCCAACTCAAGCCGTATGGAACTACTTATTATTTAACCATCAGCGCTTCAATGTCAGCTACTTGCTTTGGCACATCCAACGTCAGGTTTTCATGACCATGAGTAGTCACCACCAGATTATCTTCGATGCGGATACCTACGCCCCGATAAGGCTCTGGGATATCATCTTCATCAGGAATATAAAGACCCGGCTCAACGGTCAAAACCATTCCAGCGGCAAGCGGGCGCGGTGTCTGCTCATCCAGCCGGTAGGTGCCCACATCATGAACATCCAGGCCCAGCCAGTGAGAGGTGGAATGCAGGTAAAAGCGTCGATAGCTTTCATCATCGATTCGCGCCTGTACATCGCCTTCCAGCAGGCCCAACGTCATCAGTCCCGCGGTTAGATCCTTCACCACAGTCTGATGGATATCGATAAGCGTGGCGCCAGGTTTTACCGCCTCGACTGCCCGCTCCTGGGCATCAAGCACGACCTGATAGAGGGCTCGCTGCGCATCGCTAAACCGGCCGCCCACCGGAAAGGTGCGCGTAATATCGCCTGCATAGAGATCAAACTCTACACCCGCATCAATCAACACCAGTGTGTCATCGACTAACCGCGCATCGTTCTCAATATAGTGCAATACACAGGCATTGGCGCCGCCGCCCACAATGGTGCTGTAGGCGGGCGCACTGCCGCCCTGCCAGACAAACTCATGCTCAAGCTCGGCCTGCAGCTGGTACTCGAAAAGCCCGGGGCGAGATACCTGCATAGCGCGCACATGGGCCTTGGCCGACACCGCGGCGGCGTGACGCAACAGGTCAATTTCCGCTGCGCTTTTAATCAGACGCATCTCATGAATCAATCCACTAACGTCAAGCCAGCCCTTTAACGGCGCCTGCCCACGACGAAGCCCGGCCAGCGCGGCAGAAAAAGCTTCTTCGGCAATGCCTAGCGCGTCGGGATTAGCCAGCGGCATATAAAGCAGTTCGCGCCCTTCAAGCAGAGCGGGTAACAGCGTTTCACGATCAGCATTTTCAAATGCCTGATCAATACCATGCTCGCGCTCAACGCCTCGGGCACCCAGACGACGGCCGGTCCATGCTTCCTTCGTCGGGTCGCGGTCCTGGCAGAACACAATACTTTCTCCCGCCTCACGCCCCGGCAGCAGAACCAACAGCGCATCAGGTTCGATAATCCCGGTCAGATAGTAAAAATCGCTGTTTTGACGAAACGCGTATTCGCTATCGTGAGAACGGGTAACCAGTGAGGCGCCGGGCAGTACAACCGCTGCATTGGCAGGCAACTGCGCCATCAAAGCGTCACGGCGCGTGCGATACTCACTCACGGTGATCGCGGGCGGCCGGGGAAGTAGCTCAGGCAACATACAGACTCCGAAAGATTAGTGAACGGGCGCGTCGGCTTGCTCGACCTGGGGTTTACCCGGGTGCTGCTCGGTATACAGCAGCATGGCTGCCATACGTACATGCTCAGTCAGGGCAAATAGATCGTTTTCATTTTCAGGACTGTCGTCGATATCTGTTTCGATGTGGCCGATGCCCGCCAAGTCGTCAATGGCTTCACACAGGGTTTGCGACCAGCGCTCGCGAAGCTCCCCATCCACTACGTCCTCGACCACTTCCATAAAGCCCAGCGTCCACTCTTTTAGCCCCTGGGCCTGCTCACCTAACGAGAACAGCTCATCAGGCAGTAGCGGGGCGAAGTTCAGGTCGCTGGCGCTAAGTGCTTCCAGCGTTTGCCGACGCCAGCCCAACAGACGCTCCGCGCTGGCCTGATCGCGAGGCTGCTCAACCCCCAGGCTGATGCACACTTCTTCAAGCCAGGCTTCTGCGCTGACATCACGCAGCGCCAAAAGCGCACTTAAGCGACCATCCAAAAAAGCCGGTGACTGCATGCTTCCATGCAACAGAAAAACATCGGCAACGTCAGAAAAATCCTGGCGTTCATCGATCAGTGACATAGTAATAACTCGCTGTGTAAATGGATCATACGTTAAGACATCCCGGCATCTTGCGCGTTGACCCCGCGCAAGCGCCTCTCTTATAGTGAGCGACGTCTGTTTTTCCTATGCCATGATGTTAACGCATTGGGCCCCTCGCTGGCCCGCGCCGGAGCTTTAAATGAGTAACGCCAAGCGGCCAACGAAAGAAATTACCCTTCTCGGGCGCAGCTATATGATTGCCTGCGATACAGGAGAAGAAGCCAAGCTTGATCGCGCAGCTCGCTACCTGGACCGTGCCATGAATGGCATTAATGCACAAAGTGGCACCCTGGGCAGTGAACGGGTCACGCTGATAGCAGCGCTTAATATCACCCATGAGCTACTGGAAGCCCTGGATGAGCATCGCGCAAGCGAAGCCAACTTAAACCGGTTGAACGATCGCCTTGAGCAGGCATTGGCTAAAACCCGCCAACCTTAGTTAACCTTTCACTCAACACTTTGGCATCGCCGCTGGCTCTGTTAGGATAGCGGGGTTCCCTGGGGTGTACGCCAGTCGTTATAGTCCCTCGAGCCTATGCGCAGTACCCAGGGGGCCAAATGCTAGTCAGACCCGTGTGCATGTCCGTGCGTCGGAAAGCCTGACGGTCTGGCTGCGGCCACCCACTCTGAACCAGTAGGTTCAGGGCCAGAATGACAGCGGCACTCTGGGGAACACTTATTTTATGGATAGCCTGCATCATCCTGAGGCCAAGCGCGCCCTGCGCCTTAAGCTGCGGCGTAAACGCTTTGAATTATCAAAGCAAGAGCAGCGCCAAGCCGCTCGTCGCCTTTGTCAGCAACTTAAACACCTGCCTGAAATTCAACGTGCTCGGCGTATCAGCTTATATCTGCCGGTAAACGGTGAAATTGATCCAACCCCTCTGTTGTCCTGGTTTCGTCAGCGAAATGTCGACGTCTATCTGCCCGTACTGCGTCCGCTCAGCGATAACTCACTCTGGTTTGTGGCTTACCACGCCAACACGCCCATGGTAAAAAACCGCTTTGGCATACCAGAACCGGATACACGCTTTGCCGCTCAACGCCGCAACCGGTTACCCGCCTGGGCCTTAGATACGCTTATCGTGCCGCTGGTGGGCTTTGATGCCCAGGCTAACCGCATGGGCATGGGCGGCGGCTTTTATGACCGAAGCCTAGCCTTTATGCGTCGCCCAGGCCCTGCGCCTGCGTTAATCGGTGTTGCCCATGCCTTCCAGCAGGTTGAATCGCTACCCGTGGAACCTTGGGACGTACCCTTAAGCGCCGTCGTCAGCGACCTTGGCGTGGTGCGGGCAGGCAAAAAAAAGAGCTGACCCTGTAGGGGTCAGCTCGTATCGCCTTATAGTGACGGGCGGTGATGCCCTGACGTTACGGTTAACTTCCCGATAACGCTTGCGCATAGCCAGTGGCCAATACGCCTAATAAAAACACCACCGTTAATGCCATCACCATATCAGGCTTCTTACGCCGCATGCCGCTTCTCCACCACTTACGCCATTGCACTAGTGCATCATCCCAACTCATTGAGAGGGGATGAGGCTTCTCATAAATTCGCTGATGACTATAGGACTATAAGGGCCTCAATGACAACGGCAAAACAGACTATTTTTTAGCTTATTTAGACGTTTTGATAATTTATCAGCCCTTGGCAGCCCTGGACTAAGCGGTTAGTAACTACTTACCTACACAAAGCAGCTTATTACGCCATAAACAGTCGGTAAGCCGGATTGTCACTTTCATTCCAATAGCGATAGCCAATCGCATCCAAATAATCAGCAACATGCGTCTGGTCGCTGCTGGGCACCTGCATACCGACCAATACGCGTCCGTAAGCAGCCCCGTGATTGCGGTAATGGAACAGTGAGATATTCCAGTCATGGGGCAGCTGGGTCAGGAAGTTCATCAGCGCACCCGGGCGCTCAGGGAACTCAAAGCGGTAAAGCTCTTCTTCAAAATGCACGCTTGGGCGACCACCGCTTAAATGCCGAATATGCAGCTTGGCCAGTTCATTATCGGTTAAGTCTTCTACCTGATAACCGCCCTCACGCAGCCTTTCGATGACCGCCTGACGGTCTTCACCGCCGGGCTTTACCTGAACGCCGACAAAAATATGCGCTTCTGTGGCATCCGCGTAGCGGTAACTGAACTCGGTAACCATACGTTTACCCAGCGTGCGGCAAAACTTTTTAAAGCTGCCAGGTTTTTCGGCAATGGTGACCGCCAAAATGGCTTCACGCTGCTCGCCAAGTTCCGTGCGCTCGGCAATATGCTGCAGACGATCAAAGTTGGTGTTAGCGCCCGAATTGATGCATAAAAGCGTTTCACCCTCAGCGCCGGTTTGCTGCACGTATTTTTTCAGACCGGCCAGCGACAGCGCGCCAGAGGTCTCAGCAACCGCCCGGGTATCCTCAAAAATATCTTTAACGGCGGCACACATCTCATCGGTATTGACCGTGATCACATCATCGACCAGGTCTTTCACCAGCGAGAACGGTACTTCGCCAATTTGCGCGACCGCCACGCCTTCAGCAAATACGCCCACCTGATCGAGTATTACGCGCTTGTTGGCTTTTAGCGCGGCTTTCAGGCAAGCGCTGTCTTCGGCTTCAACGCCAATGATTTTAATGTCCGGGCGCAGATACTTGATATAGGCCGCCACACCGGCGATCAGCCCGCCGCCGCCCACGGGCACGAAAATAGCGTCCAGGCGTCCGCTATGCTGACGCAGGATTTCTACCCCAATCGTGCCTTGGCCCGCGATCACGTCAATATCATCAAAGGGCGGAATATAGGTGTAGCCATGCTCTTTGATCAGTTCTTGGGCATGCTCGGCAGCAGCGGCAAATGCATCGCCTTTAAGCACGACCTTGGCTCCCCGGGCACGCACGGCCTGGACCTTGATTTCCGGCGTAATGCGCGGCATCACGATCACCGCCTTAACACCCATCAATTTTGCTGCCATGGCAAGGCCTTGCGCGTGGTTACCTGCCGAAGCGGCAATCACCCCCTTAGCTTTTTGCTCATCAGAAAGCTGGGCCATTTTGTTATAGGCGCCGCGGATCTTGAACGAAAATACCGGCTGGAGATCTTCGCGCTTAATCAAAATCTGATTGTTAAAACGACGCGACAAAAAGGGAGCAGGCGAAATCGGGGTCTCACAAGCGGCTTCGTAAACGTTGGCCTGGAGAATCTTTTTGACGGTAGCTTCAAGCATGCAGGTATCCAAAGGGAAAAAGCGTGATAGTGATGGCGGTCATTTCAAGCGTCTTTACAACAAGTGTTAAGACGCAAACAAAGCCTGTATTGGTAGCAGATTACGCCTGCCGACGTCTACTGTGTTTCCATCGGCAGCCAGCGATTTGGTCGGTATACTAGCGCAATAACTTCATTTCCCCGATCTACTAAGGCCCACTATGACACAAGATGAACTCAAAGCCGCCGTCGCGGACGCAGCTATTCACGAAATCACACCAGGGCTTGAAAAAGACACCGTGCTGGGCATCGGTACAGGCTCCACGGCGAACCTGTTTATTGATCGCCTGGGGCCGCTGCGCGACCGCTTTAAGGGCGCAGTCGCAAGCTCGGAAACCAGCGCCAAACGTTTGCAGAGCTTGGGTATTGAAGTGTTTGAGCTTAACAATGTCGGTACAGTACCTTTCTATATCGACGGCGCCGACGAAGTGAATGCTCACTTACATATGATCAAAGGCGGCGGCGCCGCACTTACCCGCGAAAAAATCGTCGCGGCGTGTGCCGAACGTTTTATCTGCATTGCCGATGGTTCAAAACGTGTGGATACACTGGGTGACTTCCCTCTGCCCGTCGAGGTAATTCCCATGGCGCGCTCCTACGTTGCGCGTGAGTTGGTTAAGCTGGGCGCCGACCCGGTGTATCGCCCGGGTGTGGTCACCGATAACGGCAACCAGATCATCGACTGCTACGATTTTATGATTGAAGATCCGATCACCATGGAAGCCAAAATCAACGCCATTGTGGGCGTGGTGACCAATGGCCTGTTTGCCGCTCGTGGGGCTGACGTACTGCTGCTGGGTAAAGAAGGCGGCGTCGAGCGCAGCGTGCGCTAAGGGCTAGGGCGATAAGGGCTAAGCAACGCCTCGAGGCCATTCAGAGTGCGTGCAAGCGCGCCTTGGCTGGCCTTGATAGCGGATTGACCAGCCTGGCCTTCTTGTAGACAACGCGCTGGATCAGCGAAGCGGCTGCGTAACGCCTTTACTAAAGCGCCCACATCTTCCACCAGCGTGAGTGCCCCCGCGGTCTGCAGGGGCTCGGCCACATCGACAAAATTTTCCATATAGAGGCCGCTGAGGACGGGTTTGCCTAGCGCTGCCGGCTCAAGCACGTTATGCCCGCCAAGCGGCACTAAACTACCGCCCACAAACGCTACCTGACCCGCGCCGTAGAGGATGGCAAGCTCACCCAGCGTATCGCCGATATAAACTTGCGTCGCCTGGGTAACGGGTTCGCCCTGGCTGCGTCGGCTCATCTTCCATCCTTCCGCCTTACACAGTGCCGCGACTTCATCAAAGCGCTGCGGGTGGCGCGGAGCGAGCACCAGCAGCGCATCAGGATACTGGGGTAGCAACTGGCGATGCGCTTCAAGCAGCAGCGCTTCTTCGCCGTCGCGAGTAGAACCGGCGACCCAAACAGGCCGCCTGCCCCACTGGGTAAGTAAACGCTCACTTTCAGCTAAAGCGCTGTCCGGCAGATCCATCTCAAACTTTAACGACCCAACCACTGCCGTTTTTGAGATCGTCGCGCCGAGGGTTTTAAACCGCTCTGCATCGGCATCGGACTTGGCTGCCAGCCAATCGACATCGGCCAGCGTGTGGGCCATTAATGAAGCGATTTTCTGATAGCGTTTAAATGCTCGAAGCGAGAGTCTGCCGTTGACCACGGCGACCGGCACTTTGCGTTGCTGGCAGGCGGAAAGCAGGTTGGGCCACAGTTCGGTTTCAAACATGATGGCCAGCTCCGGTTTTACCTGACGCACAAAGCGTTTGGCCGCGCCGGGGAAATCCAGGGGTAAAAAGCAGTGTGTGAGCCGGTTGCGATCCGATTGCGGCTCATCCATCAACGCCTGCACCTGTTGGGCACCCGTCGCGGTCATGGTGGTCAACAGCAGGCTATGGCGCGGGTAGCGGGCAAGCAGGCCATCAATAAGCGGGCGGGCAGCGCGTACCTCACCGACCGACGCACAATGCAGCCAGATGCGCGGCGACGCAGGTAGCGCGCCAAGGCACAAGCCTAGCCGCTGCCAGCGTGAGTAAGTGGGCACTTGCTCGCGCCAGATGCGCCAGCCAATCAGCGGAGCAAGTGCATAGAGCACCGCCGAATAGCCAAGCCGCGGCCAGTTGATTCGACCCATTAGCCTTCGCGGTCCAGAATAGAGCTGATCATCGCGGTCGTCGATACGCCATCTTCAAACCCGAGGACCTTCACCTCTCCCCCGTTGGCTCGAACGGCTTCCCCTCCCGCGATATCATCAGGATGGTAATCACCGCCCTTGACCAGAATATCGGGCAGAACGGCTTCAATCAGCGCTTGCGGCGTGTCATCACTAAACGGCACAACCCAATCGACCGCGCCAAGACCTGCCAGCACCTGCATACGCCGATTAAGCGGGTTGATGGGCCGCTTGGGGCCTTTCAAACGGCCAATGGACGCATCATCGTTGACCGCGACAATCAAGCGATCCCCCAGGCGCTTGGCCTGCTCCAGGTATGCAACATGACCCGCATGGAGAATATCAAAGCAGCCGTTGGTCATAACGACCCGCTCGCCGCGCAGTTGAGCGGCACGTACTGCGTCAATCAGCGACGCCTGCTCAATCACGCCGAACTCGGCGAGCTTATCGCCATGCAGCGCGGTATATAGCTCGGCTACGGATAGCGTCGCGGTGCCGGGCTTGGCGACCACCAAACCGGCTCCCAGATTCGCCAGCATCATGGCTTCCGGCAGGCCGTGACCAGCGGCAAGCGCAAGGCCCATCAATCCAATCACCGTGTCGCCTGCGCCGGTAACATCAAAGACTTCCTGGGCACGCGTAGGCAGATGAATAGGCGCCAGCCCTTCACGAATCAGGGTCATGCCTTTTTCACTCCGGGTGATTAAAAGCGCCTCCAGCTCAAGTTCGGCACGTAGCGCTTCCCCACGCTTGGCAAGCTCGGCATCGCTTGCGCATGGACCTACGACGGCTTCAAATTCCGTCAGGTTGGGGGTAATCAAGCTCGCCCCGCGATATTTGCTGAAGTCCTGCCCCTTGGGGTCAATCAGCACGCGTTTGCCGTGGGCGCGCGACTGGGCGATCAGCCGTTCGACCTGATTGAGGGTGCCTTTACCGTAGTCAGACAGAATCACTACATCGCAGTCAGGCAGAGCCTGCTCTACCTGAGACAGCAGGTCATTGGTATCGACGTTATCCAGACGCTGCTCAAAATCCAGGCGCAGCAACTGCTGGTTACGGCTCATCACACGCAGCTTGGTAATCGTCGGTATATCGCCACTGCGCTGAAAGTAAGTACTTACATTGGATGTATGCAGCTGGGCTTCCAGCAGGTTGGCGTTGTCGTCATCTCCCACCACACCCGCCAGTGCCACATGTCCCCCCAGCGAGGCCACGTTGAGGGCCACGTTGGCGGCACCACCAGGTCGATCATCCGCATCTTCAACACGAACCACCGGCACCGGCGCTTCTGGTGAAATGCGCGAGGTGCCGCCGTGCCAGTAGCGGTCGAGCATGACATCACCAACGACCAGTATATGAGCGTGTTCCAGGGCGGTTAAATCAACTTTCATGGGTAAGTCCTGCGGCGGTGTCTGGTGCTGTATGGGCTAATAGCGCATCCAGATGGGCAATAACGGTATCGGTTTTAATAAGCTGCATCGCATCCTGATGGCGTACCCGCTGTCCCCAGGTCACTTCATCTACCGATTTATGCAGATAGGCGCTTACGGCGTCGGGGTAGGCATTGACGGCAAAGTCGCGCCAGCAATAGGGCGCTGCTCGCTGAGGATTGGTGGTGGCATAGAGACCCAACGTAGGAGTGCCCATAGCATTGGCCATATGTGCCGGGCCGGTATCCGGGGCAATTACTGCTCGCGCCTGACCAATTAGCGCCAGTACGCCTTTCAGCGAGGTGCCACCAATGGCGTTGATTACGCTATCTGGCTGGCACAGCTTTTCTATCTGCTCGCCTATCTCGCGCTCAAGCGAGCTGCTTCCCCCGGTCAAAACGCTTTTTAGACCGTGGTGGACCCAGGCATGTTCAATGACGCTGGCGTAGCCCTCAACCGACCAGTTACGAAAGTTACGCAGACGTGCGTTGCTGCACGGGTTGATGACCAAATAGGGTGACTCGCCGCTGATGACCCGCGCCTCATCAAGGGCTGTGACCGGCACCGGCATGTTCCACTCCAGGCGATCATCGGTCACGCCCAGCAGCCGGGCAAAATCCATAAAGGATTCCAGCACGTGTGCCTGGGCGTGGGGCTTCAACTGGTGCTGGGTAAACCAGTGTTGGGCATCCTTGGCGCGGGCTTTGTCATAGCCCACGCGAACGTTGGCCTTGAGCCCCAACGACAGAATACTGGCGCGGATCGCCTGCTGCATATGCAACAGCACGTCAAAGCGCGTATCAGCAAGCTCACGCCACAGGGTACGCATGCCGGCAAGCCCGGTCGACTTGTCGTAAACGACAAACTCGACCCCGGAAAGTCCCGCCAGTAGACTGTGCTCCCCCTTGCCGATAATCCAGGTAATACGCGCACGGGGCCACTGGCGTTGCAATGCGCGTACCGTTGGCACGAGATTGCACACATCTCCCAGAGCGGAGAGGCGCAAAATGGCAATGTGGTTGGGTTCAGCAGGCAACGAGGGCTTCATGCGCTTAACGGCACTCCGGCAAAAAAATAGTCTGATGTTACATGATGCAGACAGTTTAAGTGACGCACCGGGATCACACAAAATCCAGCCGCGTCTATTTACGGCCGATTACTGGCGCCAGCAAGCCCTGGTGGTAGGCGAAGCGCCTGGCCGGGGAAGCAGCCTTTTTCTACAAGCAACGCCTAGCCAACAGTGGGTACTGCGTCCCTACCGGCGCGGCGGCATGGTAGCCAAGCTCAGTGAAAAGCGTTACCTATGGACAGGTGCCGAGCGTACCCGTGCGTTTCAGGAGCTAAGATTAACCGCGTCGCTTTTTGAGCAGGGCCTGCCAGTGCCCGCACCGATCGCCTGCTGCGTAACGCGCCACGCTCTTACTTACGAGGCGGCGCTGATAACGGTGAGAATCCCAGGGGCCCAAGCATTTGCCGCTCTACTCGCTGACGATAAAGCCGATAACGCACTGCTTACGCGAGTAGGCGCAATGATTAAGCGCTTTCACGCTGCAGGGCTTGATCATGTCGATCTTAACGCACGCAACATACTGGTTGACCCAGGCAACACACCCTGGCTAATTGATCTGGACCGCTGCCGCCTGCGCCCGCCGGGCAAGTGGCAAGCCGCTAACCTGGCACGCCTTTCCCGCTCGGTGGCTAAATTCAGCCACCCGTCCCAAGTAGCTGATGACGTGATGGCCTGCATTCATGAAGGCTATGTTAATAGTTAATAAAAACGGTGCTAATAAAAACGACGTTCATACAAACGATGTTCCTAAAAACAATGCTCATAAAAACTAGGCAGAAGCACTGTAAGCCTCAATTAAGCGCTTCACATGCTGTTTGTTGCTGAAGTGCTGCTCGACGCGCTGCCGGGCGGCTTTGCCCATACTTTGACGCGTGGCGTCATTACGCACCATGGCATCCATCGCAGCGCACCATGCGCTAATGTCGTGAGGACCTACTAAGACGCCTGAGGCGCTATCGACCAACTCTGGCAGCGAGCCGGTATTTGACCCAATAATCGGCATGCCACATGCC
Source organism: Halomonas sp. AOP43-A1-21 (assembly GCF_052376775.1). Lineage (NCBI taxonomy): Bacteria > Pseudomonadati > Pseudomonadota > Gammaproteobacteria > Oceanospirillales > Halomonadaceae > Halomonas > Halomonas sp. AOP43-A1-21. Next base: position 23,928 of record NZ_JBQSWC010000003.1, read on the forward strand.
ATTGACTCAATAATCGTCAGGCCAAAGGCTTCGTTTTCTGAGGGAATACACACTAGATCGAGCACCGGCAGTATGTCGGTTAAATCGTTACGGTGACCCAGGAACGTAATCTTGTCTTCCAGCGCGGTATCCACAATCAGCGCCTGTAAACCCTGATAAAAGCTTTCCACACCGCCTGAATCGTAATCGGTGCCACCGATAGAGAGCGCATAGAAATTCAGCTCAGGATCAAGCTCAAGCAGCGCTTTCACCCAGATATCCTGGCCCTTCCCCGGCGTTACGCGCCCAGGCAACCCAATCACGACCGCGTCACGAGGAATGCCCAGCGCATCGCGCTTGATGCGAATGGCGTCCAGATCATAACAAGGCCGGTACTTATTGGTATCGACACCATGGGGCAGGCAGATAACCTGTTCACGATTGACGGGCAGATTGCTGACATTACGCTGGTAAGTCGCCTGGCTAATGGATAAAACACGATCCACTTTGCCGTAAGCAAACCGGTGATAAGGGTTCTTCTTGGGCCGCTGCCCACCGACATGATCGGTATAAAGCACTCTCAAGCCAGGCATCAAACACTTTAATAACGAGCTTAATCTTAAGTCACTCGACTTATGGCAATGAACAACGCGGACGCCTTCCTGTATTAGCCAACGACGAAGGCTGATGACACGCGCCAGCGCGCTTGCATTACTTTTAAAGGCTTTATATGGCACGTTATTCTGCTGCATATACGCTTCCACCTTAGTGTTTTCAAGGCAGATGCCGATGACCTCCCAGCCCTCGTCTTTCAGGTCACCCATTACGCGATCGACATATAGCTCCATCCCGCCTTTGCCGTCGGACATACATAGTTGCAGCACTTTATTTGCCATCACCTCACCTACCCAGCTACGCACCGTTAAACAATGAATACAATCTCTTGTAGTATACAGGCTGCAATTAACGGGGCTTAAACCATGGCGAAGAAATTGCTCGTTGTTCGCAACGACAAAATCGGTGACTTTATGCTGGCATGGCCGGCGCTGGCATGCTTAAAAAGTGCATCGCCTACCCCGCATATCACGGTATTGGTGCCCGCTTACACTGCGCCATTGGCCAGCGCGTGCCCGTGGGTCGACGAGGTCATTATTGACCCTGGCCGCCAGGCTGACGCTGCGGCTCAAAAAGCCTTGCTTGCCGAGGTCAAAGCCGCCCAATTTGATGCTCTGCTAACGCTTTTCTCAACCCCGCGTATTGGCCTGTTGGGCTGGCGAGCGGGAATACCGCTGCGCGTCGCACCGGCGACCAAGTGGGCACAGCTGTTTTATAACGCTCGAATACGCCAGCGCCGCTCTCAATCGGCAAAGCCTGAGTACCAGTACAACGTGGATCTGGCCTGCGAGCTGTTGGCAAGGCTTTCGCTTAAGCTTACAGCACTCCCTTCGCCGCCCTTCTGGCCGCTAAGCGATACGCAGCGCCAACGGCAAGTGTTGCTCGAGACTACTCGGGAAACTAACCCAGAAGCTGACAGCCCCATCGTTGTCGTGCATCCGGGTAGCGGTGGCTCGGCGGTTAATCTCTCACTTGATCAGTACGCGGCGCTTATTGCGCTCATCAATCAGACGACCGACAACGTTAGCTGGCTAATCAGCGCAGGGCCTAGTGAAGACGCCCATGCCGAGGCGCTGGTCGATCAGCTAGCTCAGACAGGCATTACTGCCAGACGCCTGCCCGCTAGCCAAAATGTGGCTGATTTTGCTCTTCAGCTTGCCGGCGCCGATATGTTGATCGCGGGCTCAACCGGCCCGCTGCATATTGCTGGCTGCCTGAATATTGCCACTGCAGGATTTTACCCCGCCAAACGCTCGGCCACGCCGCTGCGCTGGCAAACCTGCAATAGCGCCGAAAAACGCCTGGCGTTCAGCCCACCGGCCGTGGCCAACCAGCAGGATATGGCGGCGATTGATATAGCAACCGCCGCCCAAGAGATATCAGCGCTTCTCAGGCGCGGACGTGCGGGTGCGAATCCATAGGTCGGCATATTTATTAAACGTTGAGTGCGCTGAGAGTAGCGCCAGTAAAAAGCCCTGCTTACCGTCTTTAAAGCCGGCCTTTAGCAGATACATTTTGATAAAGCAGGCAAGCCCATGGATGAAGCCGCTACCCAGCGTCGCGGTTTTGCCCTGCGCGGCACGCTGCTCTGACCACGCTTGGGCATAGTGGGCAGATTTTTCTAAGTAGTGGCGCAAATCACGATAGGTGTAGTGAAGCAGATCCCCCGTAAGTCGCTGAACGCTCAGGTTCTCCGGCACCACGAGTTTTTCATGCACAAGCGCTGCGTTATAGGAAGCCTGTGCTTTGGGGTAGAGGCGCAGCACCCGGTCCGGGTACCAGCCGGAATGGCGGATAAAGCGTCCAAAGCACCATGAGAGGCGGCAAGCACTGTAAACGGCGGGCGGCTGTTGAACCGCCTTGAGAATGCTGTCGCGCAGTTGTGGCGTCACACGCTCATCGGCATCGACCATCAATATCCACTCATGGCGGGCCAACGCCTCTGCCCGTTGACGCTGTATGCCAAACCCCTGCCAGTCAGTGTTAACGCTGACGTTATCCGTATACTCACGCGCAATCGCACAGGTTTCATCCTGGCTGCCCGCGTCCAGCACGACGATCTCATCGGCCCAGGTCAGCGTATCCAGACACTCACGTAAATGATGTGCTTCATTTTTAACAATTAAAACGGCAGAAATTGGCACAGATCACCTTCGCCAGTCAGGGTTAGTAAGCGCGTAGAGCCGCGCATTTTGCCAGGGTGCCTCAATATAAATGCTAGCACGCCCATAACAATATGAATTGCGCATTACGATAACAACATTTGGTAAGCTTAGAGGCTTACTTTGGGATATCGAAGGGATACGGCATGCCCACCTTGACATCATTTAAGCTTACCCCTTGGCTGCCATTGGCTATGATTGGCCTCAGCCTGGGTTATGCCGCAACCGTATTAACCCGCCTACCTTGGTGGACACTGCTTCTGATCGCAGCGATCTGGATTGGTCTTGGGCTCAAGCTTGCCTGGGGCAAGCCGCTAAATGCCCGTTATCGCAGAATATGGCCGTGGTCATTGGTACCGCTCAGCTTGATGGGCGTGTATGTCTATTTAGCCGACAGCTTTGGCAGTGTTGATTTAGGCGCGGTGTTCTTCCATTTGCAGGCTGGCATCGCCGAACACGGTGGCGCTGGCAAAATGATCTCCGCCATTATGTATATTGTCGTTATGGCGGGTGTCTTATGGTCGGTGACCTGGCTTGCACGCCACGACCAGCGTTGGCGCCTTGCCGAGCGGTACTTTGCTATTGTTTTGTTAGCCGCCAACCCGCTGCTATATGGCTTGGGTCAACGCAGCGTGGCGATTGTGGCAGATGACGGTGAGTGGCTTAATCGACGCTATATGCCGCCGCCCACGGACGAACAGCAGCATAAGCCGAACCTGCTAATTATGTACCTGGAAAGCCTTGAGCGTACTTACGGCAACGATATTTTTGATGACGCCTATGCGGATCTAAACACTCTGGGTGAACAAGGGCTGGTATTTGAAGGCATCCGCCAGATGGAAAACACCGGTTGGACCATGGCAGGCATGATTGCCAGCCAGTGTGGCGTGCCGCTAATGCCCGCAGGGCTTTTACACGATACCCAGTTTGAACCGCTCACGCACGTGGTACCCGGCGTTGACTGCCTAGGCGATATTTTAGCCGCCCACGGCTACCGGCTGAGCTATTTAGGCGGTGCTAGCACTCAGTTCGCAGGTAAAGGGCTTTTCTATCGCGGCCATCAGTTTAATACCGTCAAAGGTAAAGAGGAGTTCGCGCCTAAGCTTGAAGACCCTGAGTATATAAATAGCTGGGGTATTTATGACGATACCCTTTACGATTTCACCGCTGATGAAATACGCCGTTTGGATGAAGAGGATAGCGGGCCCTGGGCAGTGGTTAATCTTAACCTTGCCGGCCATGCGCCAAGCGGCTTCCCGTCCCAAACATGCCTTGACCGGCAGGGCGAGTTTGACGGCCAGGATATCCTTTATTCGGTAGAGTGCTCGGCTTATGAGGCGCGGGTATTTATTGAAGAGCTACAGCAGGAAGGCTTATTGGATAATACGCTGGTCGTCGTTCTTAGCGACCACCTCACCATGCGGGTTTCCGTCTGGGATCAACTGACGGCACTCGATCGTGACAATACGCTGATTATGCTGGGCGATCATATCGAGCCTCAGCGCATTCGCCGTGACGCCACCATGCTGGATGTTTTCCCCACTATATTGGAGACAATGGGCTTTGAGCTTAACGAACACCGGGCCGGGCTTGGGGCCTCACTAATCAGTGAAAAGCCGACGCTGGTTGAAGTGCACGGTATTGAAATACTCAACGAGCGTCTGCGCCAGGAAACGGCCCTGCAGCACCGCTTATGGGAAGGGCTAGCCCCTCAGCGCCGCGAGGAAGAGCCGCAACCGACAGTGCAGGTCACCGAAACGCCAGCCGATCAGGCCGGCGAGATCGAAATTATTTATTAATGATGCCATTTTTGCGCTGCTGGTCAGCGTGCATTGCCTGATACACCTGCTCCACCGTCAGCTGGTTCAAGCAGTTGGTATGCCCCAAGGGGCAGGTGCGCTCAAAACACGGTGAGCAATAAAGCCCCAGATAATGAATTACCGCATTATCGGTAAGCGGCGGCGTATAGGCCGGTGATGAGGAGCCGTAAAGCGCATGAATACGCACGCCTACCGCCGCCGCCACATGCATTAGCCCCGAATCATTGGTCACCACCTGCGAGCAGTCAGCCAGCAGGTCGACGGCATCCGCCAACTGGGTTTTGCCACACAGGTTATGTGCGTGGGAAAGCCCGGCAACGATCGTCTCACCGGCATCATGATCTTTCGGCCCACCCAGCACCCGCACTTCAAAACCGTCGCCAATAAGCCGCTTGGCCAGGTCGTGAAAATAGGCCAACGGCCACTGTTTGGCAGGGCCGTACTCGGCCCCCGGCATCATGCCAATGGCCGGGCGCGACGACAATGTATGCGCCAAGCGCAGATTAACCAGGTTATCCCGGTCAATGTTCAAGCGCGGTCTGGGAATAGCGAAGTCGCCGTTGAGCGTTTCTTCAAGGGGTAAGCCCAGCGATACAAACCGCTTCACGGTCTGATCCAACACCTGCTTATCGAGCTTGCGGCGCTCCTTTAAAAGCCCATAGCGGTGCTCGCCTAGAAACCCCACCCGCTCTGGAATCCGCGCCATAAACGGCACCAGCGCGGCCTTCCAGGAACGCGGCAGCACAATGGCGCAATCAAAACGCCCGCGCAACTGATTCGCCAATTCGCGCCGGTTGGCCAGGCCGAACTCGCCATGGCCCACGCTCAACGGCAAGACTTTATCGACCTCTGGCATGCGCTCTAAAATGGGCTGCGACCACGCTGGCGCAACAACGCCTAGCATGGCCCCAGGATGGCGTGCCTTCAGCGTCATAAACAGGCTTTGCGCCATGACCATATCGCCCACCCACGAGGGGCCGACCACCAGCAGACGCTTGGCGGAATTAGCCATTCAGCCACTCCAGGTAGGCTTTAACACCCTGGGCGACGGTTTTGAACTCCACATCGCAGCCTGAATCACGCAGATGGCTAATATCAGCGCGGGTATAGCTCTGGTAGCGGCCTTTCAGCTCTTCAGGGAAGTCGACGTAATCAATCTGGCCCTTGCCATAAAAGTCGATGACCGCTTCACCAATTGCTTTAAACGGCTCTGCCCGGCCGGTACCCAGGTTAAAAATACCCGATGCCTGGGGGTTATCCAGAAACCATAGGTTTACATCTACCACATCGCCCACGTAGACGAAATCACGGCTCTGCATACCCGCATCAAAGCCGCCGTAAGCGCCAAACAGTTTCAGATTCTCGCCGTTACCGATTTGCAGGTGGTTGTGGTAGGCAACGCTTGCCATCTTACCCTTGTGCTGTTCACGCGGGCCGTACACGTTGAAATAACGAAACCCAACAACTTGTGTCGTCAGCTCGTTCCACCGCGAACGCACATGCTGATCAAACAGCAGTTTGGAGTAACCGTACACGTTGAGCGGTTTTTCATGCTCGGGGGCTTCTTTAAATATTTCGCTCCCGCCATAGGTGGCCGCCGACGACGCGTATAGAAAAGGGATGCCGAACTTCTCGCAGTAGTTGAGCAGCACCTTGGAATACTCGAAATTGTTTTCCATCATGTAGTGACCATCCCACTCTGTAGTATCAGAGCAGGCGCCTTCATGGAAAATCGCATCGATCTTGGGCAGGTCGGTTAGCTCACCGCGTAACGCCGCTTTAACCCTGGCAAGAAAGTCGTCTTTATCCAGATAGTCAGCTAGCGTGCAGTCGGCCAGATTGACAAACTTAGTGCCGTCACGCAGGTCATCCACCACCATGACATCGTCACGACCGCGCGCATTCAGTGCTTTGACAATGTTGGCACCGATAAAACCGGCTCCGCCTGTTACAACGATCATCTCGCTCTCCTTACCTAAAGCGGTTGTGTTGGCTTACGTGCCTATTAGCATACGTGCCTATAACCCATCTGCTTGGGATTGTATACTTGACGGCTTATGAATTCATGGCCAACGGTGCTTTCTGCGATGAGTGTCTCGACAAACCAATCGACGCCTGATGTGTCGACCTTCCAAGGCTTGATCCTTGCTCTGCAACAGTACTGGGCAGAACAGGGCTGCGTCATCCTCCAACCCCTCGATATGGAAGTCGGCGCGGGTACGTTCCACCCCGCCACATTCCTGCGAGCCATTGGCCCGGAATCCTGGAATGCAGCTTATGTTCAGCCTTCCCGCCGCCCGACAGATGGCCGTTACGGTGAAAACCCCAACCGCCTGCAGCACTACTATCAGTTTCAGGTGGTAATGAAGCCCTCGCCAAGCAACCTGCAGGACCTGTACCTTGGCTCGCTTAAGCGCTTAGGCCTGGACCCGCTGATCCACGATGTGCGCTTTGTAGAAGATAACTGGGAGTCCCCTACTTTGGGCGCCTGGGGTCTTGGCTGGGAAGTATGGCTCAACGGCATGGAAGTTACCCAGTTCACCTACTTCCAGCAGGCGGGCGGCATCGAATGCTACCCCGTGACCGGCGAGCTCACCTATGGCCTTGAGCGCATTGCCATGTACCTGCAAAACGTCGACAGCGTCTACGACCTTGTTTGGGCCATTGCCCCAGACGGCAGCCAAGTGACTTACGGCGATGTGTATCTGCAAAACGAGCGTGAGCAGTCCGCCTACAACTTTGAACACGCTGACGTGGACCATCTTTTTGCCGCCTTCGATCATCAGGAAGGTGAGTGCAGCAAACTGCTGGACGCCCGCCTACCGCTGCCTGCCTATGAGCAGGTATTGAAGGCCTCGCATACGTTTAACCTGTTGGACGCCCGCCACGCGATTTCCGTGACCGAACGCCAGCGTTTTATTCTACGCGTGCGCACCATGGCGCGAGACGTCGCCGCTGCTTACTTTGAGTCGCGCAAAGCCGAAGGCTTCCCCATGGCCCCGGAGGCTCTTCGCCGCGAACTACTCGCCGACCAGGGAGACGTATAAATGGCTGTTGATACGCTTTTATTAGAACTAGGTGCCGAGGAGTTACCGCCGACGGCACTGGATGCGCTCTCCGATGCGTTTGCCGCAGGGATTGAAAAAGGCCTTAAGGAAGCTGAGATACCTTTCCAGAGTGTCAAAGCCTACGCGACCCCCCGCCGCCTAGCGGTACAGGTCAGCGAGCTTGCCGACAAGCAGCCCGATCGTGAAGTAGAGCGCCGTGGCCCGGCACTGGCTGCCGCCGTTAAAGACGGCGTACCTACCAAAGCCGCCGAAGGTTTCGCGCGCTCATGTGGCGTTAGCGTGGACGAACTGATCCATCTGGAAACCGACAAGGGCACCTGGCTTGGCTTCCGTGAACAGCAGCAAGGCGAAAGCATTCAGACGCTTTTACCCGAAATTCTGCGTAAAGCCATTCAGGGCCTGCCGGTGCCCAAAAACATGCGTTGGGGTGCGTCTCGTATTGAGTTCTCCCGCCCGGTGCATTGGCTGGTTGCCCTGTATGGCAGCGACGTCATCGCCGCCGAAGCGTTAGGCCTTCAGGCGAGCTGCACGACTTACGGTCACCGCTTCCATGCCCCGAACGCGATTCAGCTCAAGCATGCCGATGAGTACCTTGCCACGCTAGAGAATGCCTATGTACTGGCAGATCGTGAGCAGCGTCGTGAGCGTATTCGTGAACAGGTGCTGTCCGAAGCCGAAGTGCAGGAAGCCAATGCGGTAATCGACGAAGCCCTGCTGATTGAAGTCAGCGGCTTGGTGGAGTGGCCGGTAGCGCTTACCGGTAGCTTTGATGAGCGCTTTTTGGACGTGCCGGCGGAGTGTCTGATCTCCTCCATGAAGGCCAACCAGAAGTACTTCCACCTGCTGGATGATCAGGGCAAGCTCAAGCCGCTGTTTATCACTATCTCCAACATTGATAGTGCCGACCCGCAGCAGGTGATTTCGGGTAACGAGAAAGTCATTCGCCCACGCTTGGCCGACGCCGCCTTCTTCTACGATACCGATCGCAAACAGAGCCTTGCCTCGCGTATTCCACAGCTTGAAAGCGTAGTGTTCCAGCAGCAGTTAGGCACTCTGGCCGACAAGGCGCGCCGCACCACCGCGATTGCTACCTTTATCGCACAAAAGATTAATGGCGATGTGGCTAACGCTCAGCGTGCTGTGGCGCTTGCCAAGTGTGACCTGGTCACTGAGATGGTGCTCGAATTTCCTGAGCTGCAGGGCATTATGGGTCGCTACTACGCCGAGCAGGACGGTGAGCCTGCCGAAGTCGCTCAAGCCATTGAAGAGCAATACCTGCCGCGCTTTGCCACCGACGCCATCCCGCAAAGCCTTACCGGGCAGACGCTGGCGCTGGCGGACCGCCTAGATACGCTGGTGGGCATCTTCGGTATTGGCCAGCGCCCAACCGGTGCCAAAGACCCCTTCGCACTGCGTCGCGCCGCCATTGGCGTACTCAATATTCTGATTAAAGGCGAACTGGCTCTTGATCTGCGTGAGCTGTTAGACGCGGCTGTTCAGCAGCACCAGGCCCTGCCCAAGGCTGAAGGCCTGGTTGATGACGTGCTGACCTACATGCTTGACCGCTTCCGCGCCTGGGGGCAGGAAGAAGGCATTAGCGCAGAGATGTATCTGGCCGTACGTGCGCGCCCGGTTACCAACCCGCTCGACTTCGCCCGCCGCCTGCGTGCCGTGAAAGCCTTCGCTCAGCGTGATGAGGCCGCTGCATTAGCCGCCGCCAATAAGCGTGTGTCTAATATTTTGAGTAAACAGGAACACAACGGCAGCTTAGAGGTTGATGCAAGACTTCTGCAGGAAGACGCCGAGCAGGTGCTGTTTAAAGCCGTTACCAGCCGTCAGGAGCAGGTAGCACCACTGTTTGGTACAGGCGATTACCAGCAGGCGCTGGACGTTCTAGCAACCCTACGTGAGCCTGTAGATGCCTTCTTTGATCAGGTAATGGTCATGGCAGACGATGAGGCCGTGCGCAACAATCGTTTAGCACTCCTGGCTAGCCTTCAAGCGCTCTTCCTGGCCGTTGCTGATATCTCCTTACTCCCTCAATAATCTCCTTCCCTTCTACCTTTTGCCGGTGGCTTTAAGCCGCCGGTAAAAGGCATTTCTTATTTACCTCTCTATTTATCTTGTCAGCGTTTATAGCGGTGGCATTGATTTCGCTGTAAGCACACCTGCATCAGCGTGAAACTAGCAGGATGGCTATTCACATAGACAGTCACCGCTGAGTGGGCTGACTGTATTTTCGAAAAATCTATCGTATTGCCTCACTTTGTTTCACGTGAAACATCGTGAAAAATAATCGATTTTTGGTAAAATAAAATACTTAATATATTAAAGTCGTCTTTTTGCTTAGTAGATAAGCCTAGTAAGGCTGGAGCCTAAGCTCCTTGGAGATGCCCTGTGTACGATCTCTTTTTATTGGACTCGCTTCCCCAGCAGCAAGCGAACATGGCGTCCCATACGCTTAACGGCCAAAAAGTATGGCTAAAACGTGCCGCCAAGCGTAATTCGAAGCTTGCTTATGCGCCGCTAAAGCTGTTGGCTGCCTGGTGTAATATTGACGTGTTAAAACCAGTGCCTAATTTAGGTGGCGAGCAAAGCATTCTGGTGGAGTCGGCGCGGATCAAAACGTTAAGTAGCGCAGGTATTGCGGTTCCCACGATACTGGCAGAGCACCCTCGCGCCCTTCTGTTGGCGGATGCTGGGTCTTCAGATCAGCCTGCCATAACACTGCTCGATAAGCTTAAAAAAGCACGCAGTGTCGATGAAGTCGACAGTACACTTACGCAAAGCATTCAGGCGTTGAACGCCGTGCATGCGCGTGGCTGTTATCTTAGCGAAGCATTTGCCCGCAATATTTTGGTTACCCAGGATAAGACGGTTTTTATCGACTTTGAGACTGACCCCTGGAAGGTACATAGTCCAGTCAACTGTATGGTGCGTGATTGGTTTTGCTTTATTTTTTCTCTGTATGGCAAACTACACAAATCGCCAATGCAGGTTGAACGCTTGTCGCCTGCATTAATTGATGGGTTACATAACGCCCGCCAGGAAGTCCAAGACCAGTTTAAAAACACGCTGTCTAGACTTCTTCGTCTGCAAAAAATCCCCTTTAAGTACCTGGGTAGCGATGGGCGTAAAATTAGCGCTACTTTGCAGGCGCTGGCGGTGCTTAATCAGCGTCTCTAGTTGGAAACATAATGCCTACTTCCCCTCGGCAGCTGGTTATTCTTGATCGCGATGGCGTCATCAATCAGGATTCAGATGCGTATATTAAGTCGCTTGAAGAGTGGCTGCCCTACCCTTCAGCGATCAGCGCTATCGGCAAACTGTCCCAAGCTGGATTTACTGTGGCGGTGGCAACCAATCAATCTGGTATTGCCCGAGGCTACTATGATGAAAGCGTGCTCTCGGCAATGCATGCTCGGTTGAATCAGCTCGTCGAAGCCGCCGGTGGACACATTGCGCATATTGCTTACTGCCCACACGGGCCCGAGGATGACTGCCAATGCCGCAAACCCCTGCCCGGCTTACTGCATGATATTCAGCGCGAACTTGATCTTCAAAGCTTGGCGGGTAGCTGGATGGTGGGTGATAGCCTGCGTGATTTACAGGCGGGCAAGGCATGCGGCTGTCGGCCGGTATTGGTAAAAACGGGTAAGGGTGAGAAAACGTTAGCCAAGGCGATTGGCCTGGAAGGCGCACGAATTCATGCTGATCTTGCAGAGTTTGTCGATTGGCTTTTAGTTAACCATTCTCCGCTGCAGAAGTAATCATTTTATCAACAGCCTAGTTATCAGCAGCTTACTTATCCCCAACCTGTTTTTATAAAGCTTCTATTTATACTATAAAAATTTTTTCATAAAAAAATGCCGCAGGTTTAAAACCGGCGGCATTTTCATTTTTAGCTATATTTTCAGTACTGCGCTAACTTTTTCGTACTGTCATACAATCCGCAGATAAAGGCCTGCAAGTTAAAAGCATGTTTCACGTGAAACATTTAAACCGAGGCCCACATCCTATTTCCAGCACCGTGACTTATACGTCAAGGTTAGCAACCAGCGCGTTAGTCTCGATAAAGTCACGGCGTGGCTCTACGTCATCGCCCATCAATGTATTAAACATCTTATCGGCCGCGACAGCATCTTCAATCGTAACGCGTAGCATGCGGCGGCTATCTGGATCCATGGTGGTTTCCCACAGCTGGTCGGGGTTCATTTCCCCTAGCCCTTTGTAGCGCTGTACTGACAAGCCACGCTGGCCTTCCTGCATTAGCCATTCAAGCACTTCGGAGAAATGCGCAACCGGCTTCTGGCGCTCGCCACGCGAAATAAACGCGCCCTCTTCAAGCAACCCGTCAAGCGTGTCGCCCAGCGCTGAAATCGCCCGATAATCGGCGCTCTCAAAGAAATCTAGGCCCCAGTCGTACTCGGTCGTTACGCCGTGGGCAACCAATGATACAGTGGGTAGCAGTAAGCCGCGCTCTTCATCCTGTTTCAGGTAGAAGGTATAGCGCGGGCCACCTTCATAGGCCACCATGTCATCCATGGTTTTCTGCAGCTCGGCAATCCAGTTTTCCATCGTCACGTGGTCTTTCAGGCTTGTTTCACCCTGTAAGCCGGTGGCATGGATAATCTGTTTTAGCACTTCGATCGGATATACCCGCGCCAAGCGATCAATCCGCTTCATAACATTGCGGTATTGATTAACCAGCGTTTCCAGCTGCGACCCGGCGATTCCCGGTGCCTCGGCGTTGACGTACAGACCTGCGCCATCCAATGCTGTGGTGGTCAGGTAATCAATCATGGCCTGCTCATCTTTCAAGTAAAGCTCTTGCTTACCCCGCTTGATCTTGTAAAGCGGCGGCTGAGCAATAAAGATGTGGCCACGCTCAATCAGCTCCGGCATCTGACGGAAGAAGAACGTCAGCAGCAGCGTACGGATGTGCGAACCATCCACATCCGCATCGGTCATGATGATGACAGAGTGGTAACGCAGTTTGTCTGGGTTAAATTCTTCTCGACCGATGCCACAACCTAAGGCTGTGATTAGCGTGCCTACCTCTGCAGATGAAAGCATCTTGTCAAAGCGTGCTTTCTCGACGTTAAGAATTTTACCTTTCAGCGGCAAAATGGCCTGCGTACGCCGATCGCGGCCTTGCTTGGCACTGCCGCCGGCCGAGTCACCCTCCACCAGGTAAAGCTCAGATTGACTGGGATCTTTTTCCTGGCAATCGGCAAGCTTACCCGGCAGCCCTGCGATATCCAACGCGCCTTTACGCCGCGTCATATCCCGCGCTTTACGCGCTGCTTCACGCGCACGCGCCGCATCCAGCATTTTATTAACGATGGCTTTGGCTTCGCTGGGCTTCTCGATCAGGTACTCAGAAAACAGGCGACCCATTTCCTGCTCAACCGCCGTTTTCACTTCACTGGAGACCAGCTTGTCTTTGGTCTGCGAAGAGAATTTCGGATCCGGCACTTTAACCGAAATAATTGCCGTCAGGCCTTCACGTGCATCGTCGCCTGCAGTATTAACCTTGGCTTTTTTGAGCAGGCCTTCCGCTTCGATGTAGTTATTCATCGTACGCGTCAGTGCCGCCCGGAAGCCGGCCAAGTGAGTACCGCCATCCCGCTGAGGAATATTATTGGTATAGCAGAAAATGCTTTCGGTGAAGACGTCGCTCCACTGCATGGCCACTTCTACTTCTACGCCATCTTCTCGCGAGGCGTTGAAATGGAAAACAGGATTCAGCACCGTCTTGTTAGAATTCAGGTGATCAACAAATGCTTTCAAGCCGCCTTCATAATGAAACAGCTCTTCTTTTCCGCTGCGGTCATCCAGCAAGCGGATAGCGACGCCGGAATTCAAAAACGACAGCTCGCGCAGACGTTTAGCCAGAATATCGTAATGGAATTCGATATTGGCAAAGGTGTTAGGCGAAGGACGGAAATGAACACGTGAGCCGGTTTTTTCCGTTTTACCTACGACGCTAAGCGGTGCCTGAGGCACGCCGTGGTGATAAATCTGCTCAAATACTTCGCCCTGGCGCCAAATCGTCAGGCGCAGCTCTTCAGACAGCGCGTTAACGACGGAAACACCTACGCCGTGAAGGCCGCCGGATACTTTATATGAGTTATCATCAAATTTGCCGCCAGCGTGTAGCACGGTCATGATAACTTCAGCGGCAGAAACCCCCTCGCCTTCATGCAGTTCGGTGGGTATACCGCGTCCATTATCACTAACGGTTACCGACTCATCGGCATGAATGACCACGCGAATCTCACTACAGTGGCCTGCCAACGCTTCGTCGATGGAGTTATCCACCAACTCGAAGACCATATGGTGCAATCCGGTGCCGTCATCGGTATCGCCGATGTACATACCTGGACGTTTGCGTACTGCATCCAGCCCTTTGAGCACCTTGATGCTTGATGAATCGTAAGCCTGCTCGCTCATTGACCACTCCGTCGTGAAGTCTGTCTCGTTCCGTGTCGTTTACCCGCCCTGCAACTGGCTAAGCCCCTGTTCATTATGTTTCACGTGAAACATGCTAACCGGGGTTTCTAATTGCCACATATTCTGCAATGCGGCGGGGTCAACGCTGGTAATAAAAGCCTGACACTGCATCTCTTCAAGCAACTGACAGAAACGCTGTCGATGCTGTTCATCCAGCTCCGCTGGCAAATCATCAATTAAATAGATGCAGTGCCGCTGTGCTGTTCTTTCCAGAAACCGCCCTTGGGCAAGCTTGAGTGCGCTTACCACCAGCTTTTGCTGGCCTCTGGAAAGTACTTCTACAGCGGGCTGTTTGTTAAGCCTGATACGTAAATCGGCGCGCTGAGGGCCCTGCTGGGTAAACCCCATCTGCTGGTCGGTTAACCGATTATCCTGAAGCACTTCAGCAAGCGTTTTTTGCTTATCCCATCCACGAGCGTAATTAAGCTTTAAGCCAGGTAACGGAAGCAGTACATTAAGCGTCTCTTCAAAGACTGGAAGAAACTCGCTAAACCACTCAAATCGTAACCTATCAACTACCTCGCCCCATAGCACCAGTTCCTGTTCCCAAGCCGTCATTTCCTGAGGATCTATTCTACCACGCCTGAGTAGCGCGTTCCGATGTTTCACTGCTCGACGCGTGCGCTTCCACGCTTCAAGAAAGTGTTGTTTCACGTGAAACACTCCCCAGTCGAAAAACTCCCTGCGTCCGGCGGGCGACCCTTCCAGCAGCCTGAAGGCATCAGGGTTAATTAACTGAAGCGGCATGGCCTCCACTAACTCAGCTAAACGCACCCCTTTATCGCCCCTTAGGCGCAGCTCAAGCTCTCTCTGAGCCCTTAACCGACGAACCCCTACCGAAACCTCAGGCTCACCTTGAAGGCGCCCGTAGAGCGTCATATGCGGCTGATCCGCCTGAATGGCATTTTTTAACTGCCGGGTACGAAAAGACCGTCCCATACCTAGAATATGAATGCCTTCCAATAGGCTGGTTTTACCACTGCCGTTTGGACCGCTAATGATATTAATTCTGGATGAGGGACGCATCTCAAGCGGGATCAAATTCCGCAGGCCCTGGAAGTTAAGCTGTATCAGGCTCATTCAAGCTCGCTGGTTAAAGTCCCACAACAATGAGTAGCCAGGCAAAAAAGTGAAAACGGCGCTTCTGCTGTCAGAAGCGCCGCTCTCCCTGCATAGGCTACTTTACACACCTTACTCGGCATTAAGGCAGCCTGGCGGTTATTTACAGCCGCATGGGCATAACGACGTAAAGCGCGTCGCCACCACCCGGCTCTTCAAGCAATGCACTGCTATTAGGATCCGCCAGCGTCACCTGGACTCTGTCTACGCTCAATACAGACAGTACATCCACTAGATAGCCTACGTTGAAGCCAACTTCCATTGCCGTGCCGTTATATTCAACCGCCACGTTCTCTTCGGCTTCTTCCTGCTCAGGGTTATTGGCCATTACCTTGAGATTGTTCTCCTCAAGATACAGACGCACACCGCGATACTTTTCATTGGAGAGAATCGCGGTACGCGACAACACCTGACGCAGCTCGGCTCGCTCGGCGATCAGTACTTTATCACCATTGCGCGGTACAACTCGTTCGTAATCGGGGAACTTGCCGTCGATCAGTTTCGAGGTGAACGTAAAGTCACCGGTATGGGCACGCACATGGGTTGAGCCCAGCGTTAAGCTGACCGGCTCGTCACTGTCATCAAGTAGGCGCGAAAGCTCAAGAATACCCTTGCGCGGTACAATCAGTTTTTGCGACTGGCTAACGGCAACCTCAACCGGGCGTGAGCACATCGCCAGGCGGTGGCCATCGGTTGCAACCGTACGTAATAGATTACTCTGAATCTCAATCAGCATACCGTTGAGGTAGTAGCGAACATCCTGCTGAGCCATGGCAAACGATGTGGCTTCGATAAGATGTTTTAACGTGCCCCGCGGAACGCTCAGCTCTTGGCTACCGTCGGCATCTTCAATATTGGGGAATTCGGCGACCGGCAGTGTCGAGAGCGTAAAACGTGAACGACCGCTGCGCAGTACCGCACGGCCATCCTCTACCGCCAGATGAATCTCTGATTGATCAGGCAGCGATTTACAAATATCCATCAGCTTGCGAGCTGGCACTGTGGCAGCGCCAGGCTGGTCTACCTGGCTTGCTACCGTACGCCCGATAAGCTCAACTTCTAAATCCGTACCGGTCAAGGAGACCTGATCGCCTTCGACCTGAATCAATACGTTAGAGAGTACAGGCAGCGTTTGACGACGTTCTACCACGCCTGCCACCAGCGTCAGCGGACGCAGCAATGCCTCTCGGGAAATGGAAAATTTCATCAACACTCCGGTTTATATCCTGAAAACCTGCAGACGACAGGCTGATTAGCTGGTTAATAGGCGCAGCAGATTTTTATAATCCTCGCGAATATCCGCGCTTTCCTCTTGCAAGGATTTCACCTTGCGGCAGGCGTGAAGCACCGTTGTATGATCACGGCCTCCAAACGCATCGCCGATTTCCGGCAGACTGTGATTGGTAAGCTCTTTGGCTAACGCCATAGCTACCTGCCGGGGGCGAGCTACCGAACGCGAGCGCCGCTTGGATAATAAATCCGCCACCTTAATCTTGTAGTACTCGGCTACCGTGCGCTGGATGTTATCCACACCCACCTGCTTATCCTGAAGCGCGAGCAAATCTTTTAACGACTCACGGATAAAGTCCTGGGTAATCGGTTTACCCATAAAGTGTGAGTCAGCAATGACTTTTTTCAGCGCGCCTTCCAGCTCACGAACGTTAGAGCGGATTTTTTGAGCAATAAAGAAAGCGGCATCATGGGGTAAATCGACCTTAGCCTGGTCGGCTTTTTTCATCAAGATAGCGACTCGGGTCTCAAGTTCAGGCGGCTCAATTGCCACCGTCAACCCCCAGCCAAACCGGGATTTCAAGCGCTCTTCCACGCCGCTTATCTCTTTGGGATAGCGGTCAGAGGTAAGAATCATTTGCTGGCCACCTTCTAATAGTGCATTAAAGGTGTGGAAAAACTCTTCCTGAGAGCGCTCTTTGCCAGCGAAAAACTGAATATCGTCAATTAACAGCGCATCAACGCTGCGGTAAAACCGCTTGAAGTCGTTAATCGCATTAAGCTGAAGCGCTTTAACCATGTCCGCGACAAAACGCTCTGAATGCAGGTAAACCACTCGGGCATTATCCCGACGGCCGGCTAATGCGTTACCGACAGCATGCATCAAGTGCGTTTTACCTAAGCCTACCCCGCCGTATAGAAATAGTGGGTTATAGGCACCGCCCGGATTTTCCGACACTTGTCGGGAGGCGGCTCGGGCCAGCTGGTTCGACTTACCTTCAACAAAGGTATCAAAAGTAAAATTAGGATTAAGTCCACTGCCGTGCTTAAGGCTTCCCTCCACCTGAACCTGGCGCTCGTTGTTGCGCCGACGCGGCGCTTCTTCGCGTTCGCGCATCTGGTCGATTTCACGCTCATCGGCAATATCTCCGCGCGGCGGCGTATGTACAGCAGGCGCCGACGAACGGTCAGTGGCCGCTGAAACAGGGTTGCCCAAATCGCGAGGTTGAGGAGCCGGGGCCGCTGGGCGGCGGCTACCCACCGTAAGGCTTACCTTAGGCGGTTTAGAGGGCGCAAGCTCACGAATCAGCTCGCTGATCCGCTTAGCATACTTGTCACTCACCCAATCGCGCACAAAGCGATTAGGCGCCAGTAAGCGCAGCTCGTTGGACTCTCCTTCTTCTGCCTGGAGTGGACGTATCCAGGTATTGAATTGCTGTGAATTCAATTCGTCCTGCAGGTAGTCCAGGCACTGCTGCCAAAGCGCGAGTGACACTCATCTCACCATCGGTTGAAAACGGCCGACCATTGTAGCGCCCAAAGGCGCGGTTATCCACACGGGTTTAGCCTTCAATTTCGCCTGTGGACAACTTTCTTTAAGGTCTCGGGACAACCCCCCTAACGGCGTGGGGATAGATTGGATTTTCCGGTTTTCCAAAGGGTTTAATCACACCAAGCCAACAGCTTATTTGCCGGTTATACGATACTTATGCACATTGTTTTTATGATTTTAAAATAATGATAAATAGAAAGATTAATCACTTATCCACAAATTGTATCCCCACTATTAATAACAATAGGTTTTAAAATACTTAACTAGTAATAGTAGTTGCCAAGGTAATGGGTGAAGATAACCCACAGAGCAAATGCCCATTGCCTTTTTGTCGCTTTTTGTGCAAGGAAAAATTGCACCCGGCGCGGGAAGTCTCTACAATTTCCGGTCTTGATTTGAAACTCCCCGGCTAGTTTCCTCACTGGACCGGGTCTTTTGGATTCACATCCGTCCTAAACCACGTGGGAATAACGAGTTATGAAACGCACTTTTCAACCCAGCGTTCTCAAGCGCAAGCGCGCGCATGGCTTCCGTGCTCGTATGGCAACCAAAAACGGCCGTGCCGTACTCGCACGCCGCCGCGCCAAAGGCCGCAAGCGTCTGAGCGCCTGATCTCGGATTGCGTGTGCCGCATCAAGGCTATCCCCGGTGTTTACGTCTGCTAAATGCCGGGGATTTTAGTCACGTGTTTGAACAGGCCGACCTCAAAGTTCATGGCAAAGGTATGATGGCGTTAGCGCGCATGAGTACCCGGGGACACCCCCGCGTCGGACTGGTGGTCAGCAAAAAAAATGTAAAACGTGCTGTCGATCGCAACCGCTTTAAGCGTCTTGTTCGAGAATCCGCCCGCCTTCGCCAGGATCACCTACCCTCAATGGATATCGTGATACTTGCTAAGCGCGGCGTACAGGACATCGATAACGAAACGCTTTTTCGCCAGTTACATGGCATGTGGAAACGGCTTCAGCGTGACGCCCAAACGGTATCAGTAGCACCACCGTCTGATGGCGTAACACGTGACTCTTGACGACGCATCTCGCCGCTCGACCTTGGCCTGCCGCTTGGCAGGCTTTCGTGTGTCATGGGTCGAGTAAATGATACTGCGCCATTAGCATGTTCATCACCCAGCGGGCAGAACCCTCATGGACGTAAAAAGACTTCTATTACTGATTCCACTGGCAGTACTTGCCTATCTACTGGTCATTCAGTGGAATCAGGATTATGGGCCGACAGATTACGACTCGACGCCTGAGATTACACAAAGCACGAGCAATGCGCCCTTAAGCAATAGCGAAGACGAAAACGGTTTAGCCGTTCCATCTACGTCGGCGCCCAATACGGCGATTGACGAAGGCATGCCTGGCGACGCGGAAAGCGAAACGTCCAGCCGTGACCTGATCGCAGTGGCCACCGACGTACTCGACGTGCGTATTGATCCGCATGGCGGCGATATCGTGTACGCCGCACTGCCGCAACACAAGATGACGTTGGATACTGAGCGCAACTACGTGTTGCTTTCAGACAATGCAACGCGCAGCTACGTTGCGCGCTCAGGCTTGCAGCTGGACGGTCAGGCAAGCCGTATTGCCTTTACCCCGGAAAGCAGCGCCTATCGCATGAGCGATGACGAAGATCAGTTGAATGTCGATCTACGCGCTGAGATTAATGGCGTTGAGATCACCAAGCGGCTTACCTTCGAACGCGGAAATTATGCGGTTAACGTCAATTACTATGTTGCCAATAATACCGATGCGCCGGTTAGCGCTCGCTTTATCGGCCAACTGGCACGTGATAACAGCCCGGACCCGTCAAGCGGCGTTGCCTTGGGCATGAAGTCCTATATTGGTGCAGCCTACTCCACGCCTGATGCGCGGTATGAAAAGGTTGATTTCGAAGATATTCGAAACCGCAACTTTGAGAACCGTGAAGCACAAGGCGGCTGGATCGCGATTATTCAGCACTACTTCGTGTCCGCCTGGGCACCGGCACAAGATCAGCAAAACCTTTACTACGTTACGACCGATTCAAGCGATCGCAATGTAGTTGCCTTTGCAGGCCCGACCAGCAATGTCGCGGCTAATAGCGAAGCAACACTCGGCGCAACGCTGTATATGGGTCCTAAGGTTCAGGATTATCTTGAGCAAGTGGCACCTAATCTGCGCTTAACCGTCGACTACGGCTGGCTGTGGTTTATTGCCAACCCGCTGTTCTGGCTGCTGGACAAGATCCACGACATCGTGGGCAACTGGGGCTGGTCGATTGTTCTGCTGACGGTTGTGGTTAAGCTGGTGCTCTTCCCGCTGTCTGCCAAGGCTTACAAGTCCATGGCACGCATGCGTAAGCTGGGCCCGGAAATGCAGCGTCTTAAAGAGATGTATGGCGATGATCGCCAGAAAATGTCTCAAGAGATGATGAAGTTCTACCAAAAGGAGAAGATCAATCCTTTAGGTGGCTGTTTACCCATCGTGATCCAGATGCCGGTATTTATCGCGCTTTACTGGATGTTGCTGGAATCCGTTGAGCTGCGTCACGCGCCGTTTATCTTCTGGATTCAGGATCTGTCGATTAAGGATCCGTACTTCATTCTGCCGATCTTGATGGGTGCGTCTATGTTTGTTCAGCAGATGCTGAACCCGACACCGCCGGATCCGATGCAGGCGAAGATCATGAAGATGCTGCCGATTATCTTCACCTTCTTCTTCCTGTGGTTCCCGGCTGGCCTGGTAATTTACTGGGTAGTCAACAACATCATTTCGGTCGCGCAGCAGTACTTCATAACGCGCAGCATCGAGAAAGACCCAAGCGTGGGTAAAGGGATGCGAACCAAGTAATCCCCCAACGCTTTGCTAACAGACCCCCGCCCTAGTGCGGGGGTCTGGCGTTTTAAAGACGACAAATTCACAATGTAGGCATCTATTAAAGAGGCGCGCCATGGTTGAACGACTTTACACCCAGGATACGATTACTGCGCTGGCCACTCCGCCTGGCCGCGGTGGTGTAGGCATTATCCGCGTCTCCGGGCCTGCCTGCCGGGATATCGCCAAGGCCATACTCGGTGATTGCCCCACGCCCCGAAACGCTTACTTCGGCCCATTTAAAGGCCCTGAAAGCGTTATTGACGAAGGCATCGCGCTACTGTTTAACGGCCCGCACTCGTTTACCGGTGAAGACGTGCTGGAGCTGCAGGGGCACGGTGGCCCGATCATCATGGACATGCTGCTAGAACGCTGTGTGGCCTTGGGTGCGCGGTTAGCCCGGCCCGGCGAATTTTCCGAGCGCGCTTTTCTAAACGATAAGCTCGACCTCGCCCAGGCCGAAGCCATCGCCGATCTAATTGACGCGACGTCACGCTCGGCCGCAGAGAATGCTGTGCGCTCGCTGCAAGGGGAGTTCTCAAAGCGGGTTGGCGATCTAGTGGGGCAGCTTATCGAGCTGCGTGTCTATGTAGAAGCCGCCATCGACTTCCCTGAAGAAGAGATCGACTTCCTGGCTGACGGACATGTCGCCAAGCGTCTGGAAGGCGTCCAGCAAGCGCTCAGCGATGTACGCAAGGCAGCCGGGCAAGGCGCGCTCTTGCGCGAAGGAATGAGCGTGGTGATTGCCGGGCGCCCTAATGCTGGCAAATCCAGCCTGCTTAACGCGTTGACTGAGCAAGACACCGCCATTGTTACCGATATTGCCGGCACCACGCGGGATGTTCTACGCGAATATATTCATATCGATGGTATGCCGCTGCACATCATTGATACCGCCGGGTTGCGCGATACACCGGATGCCGTCGAAAAAATCGGCGTTGCCCGCGCCTGGACCGAAATTGAAAAAGCCGACCGCGTACTGCTACTGGTCGATGCGTCCACTACCGCAGCAACGGACCCCATGGTCATCTGGCCTGAGTTTGTGGCAAGGCTGCCTGATCAGAGCCGTCTGACCCTGGTGCGTAACAAAATCGATACCAGTGCCGAACCAGCAAGCATTGATTTATCCACAGCCACACCGACGTTACGCCTATCGGCCAAAACCGGTGCCGGTGTGGATAACTTAAAAAACCACCTCAAGGACGTAATGGGCTTTGCCGCCACCACCGAAGGACGTTTCTCCGCACGCCGACGCCACCTGGACGCCCTCGACCGGGCAATGGCAGCGCTCGACACAGGGCGTGCTCAGCTAGACGGCTACGGGGCAGGCGAACTGCTTGCCGAAGACCTGCGCGACGCGCAGCAGGCACTCGGTGAAATTACCGGCGACTTTAGCGCTGATGATTTGCTGGGCGAGATTTTCGGCAGCTTCTGTATCGGCAAGTAAAACCAAAAGCGCCCATCAGGTCGTCCTGATGGGCGCAAAGCGCTATCACCGGTCGGCTCAAGCCGATCCGGTGGCGCCACTCGGATAGGCAGCGCCCTGAGTTTTAAGCCTTGCCATCCAGCACAGCACCAACGCCAACACCCCACATACAGCGATGGTGGCCGGCAGCTGAGAAGGGCTGACGGTGGTCAGGCTGACCGCAAAGCCGACCACGGCGGAGAGCAGGTACTGAAGTACGCCCATCAGCGCCGAAGCCACGCCGGCGGGGGAATCCGCCGCGTTCATGATCAACGCCATCACGTTACCGAACACCATGCCGAGCGAGGCGATCGCGAGCCCCAGAATGAGGCCGTAGGTCAGAAGCGTCGGCGCGCCGAGGACGTTGACGCACCAGAGCGCCGCGCCGGCCAGGGTGTAAATCGCCGTACCCGCCATCATGACGCGAAACGTCGACCACTCGCGCTTGATGAGCGCGTTGCTAACCGCCCCGCCGACCACCAGACCCACGGAGTTGGCGGCGAAGAGCTGGCTGTACTGGGTCGAATTCAGTCCGAAGTGCTCCATGAACACGAACGACGAGCCGCTGATATAAGAGAAAAACGCCCCAAGCACCAACCCGCTTGCCACGCTGTAGAGCATGAACACCGGCTGTACAAAAAGCCGCGCGTAGCCTTTCACGATGCTCGCCCCGCTGAGTGCCACGCGCTGCTCAGTTGCCAGTGTATCCGGCACGCTGACGAGCCCCCACACCAGCGTGATCAGGGCCAGCGCCGCCATGACCCAGAAGATCATGTGCCACTCGGCATAGAGCAGCACCAGTCCGCCCAGTACCGGGGCCACGATCGGGGCCACCATCATCACCTGCATGAGAATGGAGAGCTTCTGCGCCGATTCTTTGAGCTCGTAGACGTCGTCGATGATCGCGCGCGGCGCCACCAGCCCCGCCGATGCGCCGAGCGCCTGCAGAAAGCGGGCGGCCATCAGCATCTCGAAGGAGTGGGCCAGGGCAGCGAGAATCGAGCCCCCGATAAACACCACAAGCCCGGCCAAAAGCGGCCAGCGGCGGCCAAAGCGGTCCAGCAGCGGTCCGTAGATGGCCTGCCCGACTGCCAGTCCGATTAGAAAGACCGCCAGGGTCTGCTGAATATGGCCGGCAGACACCCCGAGATCCTCGGCAATGTTCGGCATGCCCGGCAGGTACATGTCGATGGCCATGGCGTCCAGCGCGGTGATCAGCGCCAGTAAAATGAGAAGCCCGGTCCCGATGGACTGGATGCGATGTGTCGCTTGCTGGGTCATGACGTTTTATCCGTATCGAGATGGTGGATCAGTGAGTCTTCGAACACGCTCAAAAGCGCCGCCAAGCGGCGTTCGCCGAGCTCGGCAGTGGTGTAGATCAATTTAACCTGGAGGCTGTCGACGATGCCGAGGTAGGCTTCGCCAAATCGCGATACCTGGGTCGATGTCGGCGTGATGGTCGCCTTTTCCCAGCGCGACAGCTTGTCCAGAAAATGGGCCTTCAACTGCGCAAGATACGTTTCGTGCAGTGCATCGACCGGCTCGGTGAGCGTGACCGGCGATATGTAGCTTGCGCGCAGGAAAAAGCGCAGATGCGCGACCTCACCGAAGCGGCGCACCAGCGCCTGGCAGTAGTGAGAGCCGGGGAGCGCCTCGCTGCCTTCGTCGGCAAAGCAGTCGTCGGCGAAGGCGCGCTCTTTGGTGAGAGCCTCCTCGAAGGCCGCCATGAAGAGCGCCTCCTTGGACGCAAAGTGAGCGTAGAGCGACGCCTTGCGGATTCCCACTGCCTCGGCGATAGCGGATAGCGAGGCGCCGTCGTAACTCGCCGCGGCAAAGTGCGTCACCGCCGCCTCGACGATACGCTGGGTCGCCTTTGAACGTGCCATTTGCACACACCTCATAAAGCGCTGATGAAAGGAGCTGCGCAATATACTACCTACCGATAGGTAGGTAGGTAGGTAGGTAGGTAAATACTTTCACGCCATTTAAATCAAAAAAACCCCGCCAACGCATCGGCGCCGGCGGGGTTTGAAAGGTGCGAATGTGAACGTGTTCGGCGCTACTCGCCCCAGACCTCTCGGGCGACCTGCACGACCAGCGCAAGCTTGGCCTGCTGCTCGGCCTCGGTGATCGTGTTGCCCTCTTCCGTGGAGGCGAAACCACACTGGGTGCTCAGACAAAGCTGCTCGAGCGGTACGAAACGCGCCGCTTCATGAATGCGCGCCTTGATCGTTTCCGGGTCTTCGAGTTCGCCGGTTTTGGTAGTAACGAGCCCCAGCACCACTTTCTGATGGCCAGGCTTGATGAAACGCAGGGGTTCGAAGTCACCGGCGCGGTCGGAGTCGTACTCCAGGAAGAAAGCGTCAATATTGACCGAGCCAAACAGCAGCTCGGCAACCGGCTCGTAGCCGCCTTCGGATATCCAGGTAGAGCGGAAGTTGCCGCGGCACACGTGCATGCCCACCACCAGATCATGCGGCTTGTCCTCAAGCGCTTGGTTGATAACCTCGGCATACACTTGGGCCAGATGGTCCGGATCCTCTCCGCGCTCGATCACCAAGGCGCGCTGCTCTTGCGAGCACAGGTACGCCCAGACGGTATCGTCAAGCTGAAGGTAGCGACAGCCAGCGGCATAAAACGCGCTGATCGCATCTTTATAGAGGTTCGCCAAGTCGATGAAGAAGTCGTCGATATTCGGATAAGCCTCTTCACTGACCACGCCACGTCCACCCCGAAAATGCAGTACGCTGGGGCTCGGAATGGTCATCTTGGGCACCGTGCCCTCAGCAATGCTGGCAAGAAATGTAAAGTCTTCAAGCATTGGATGACGACCAAATTCCAATTTGCTCGTCACGCGCACGTTGCGCGACTTGGTCTGCACACCGGCAAATTGGATACCCTGCTCGGCATCGTAGCCTTCAATGCCTTCAAGACCTTCAAGACCTTCAAAAAAATCGAAATGCCACCAGGCGCGACGAAACTCACCATCGGTCACCACTTTCAAGCCACACTGGCACTGGCTTTTCACCGCATGCGCAATGGCCTCATCCTCGACGCGACGCAGATCACGGGCATCCAGTTCACCGGCTTGATGCGCCTGGCGAGCATTTTTAATAGCGGTGGGTCGCAGAAGACTGCCGACCACATCGGCGGAAAAAGGGGTAGGGTTAAGGCTCATTTAGCATCTCCACCGGTAGATTGGACGTATCGTGTATCGCCCTATCCTCCCCCATCCTCAAGACGCATTAAAATGATCATTTCTTGAGTATGCATGAACGACTTTAATGCAGAGTAGCCACTTGATATTGCTAGTGATTAACAATTTATTGCTGGGCACGCTTGTTTAAACGGTGGGTAATATCGCCCTCGATTTTTTGAAATGCTGCCAACCTCCTAGTGCAAGTACCATCACGGCTAACCAAATCGCGATATACGTTGGCCACTCGTGAGGAACAATCACCTCGCCTAAAAGCAGCGCCACGCCCAACAGCAGTATGGGTTCAACATACACCAAAAGGCCAAACAGGCTCAGATTGAGCAGCGGAGCAGAAAGCGCCTGAAAACCCAGAGCGAGCGCACTGAGCAAACCCAGCCCAGCTACCAACCCCAACGCTTCGATACTAAACGCGGGCGTCGCCGCTATGTGGCCGCCATCAAGAATAAAGTAAACACATACCGGCAGGCTGAGCAGCATATCCCACCAGAGCCCGCCAATATGATTGGTATCGGTTTTACGCCTAAGCCAGAAGTAGCCCGGATAGCCTAAACACACCGCCAGGGTAGTCCAGGCCAGCGTTTGTGATATGACTAACTGATTAGCGATGCCCGCCACCGCCAGCAAACAAGCAATCTTCTGAAAGCCTGACAGACGGTCGCCGAACGCGATACGTCCAATAATCACCATGGCAATCGGCATCATGAAGTAGCCCAGCGATACCGCGAGGCCGTGGCCATTACCCGGTGCCCACATGAATAGCCACAGCTGAATGCCCAGCATAAACGCTGATATCAGTCGTGTAGCCCAGAAGTAACGCTCTGTGAGCAGGCGCCGGCCAATGGCGACTATTTGCGTTCCATAGCCCCGCCATAGAATAAACAGGCTCAAGCAGGGAAATGTCAGCAGAATACGCCATCCGTACAGTTCGCCCCCCTCCATGGAAGGAAGCAGAGCGGTATAGGCAAACAGTAAAGCAAACAAGGCCGAGGCTATCACATTCAGCGTGACACCCAGCGGCGTATTGGGGTTAGCGTGCATAAGCCATTTCTGGTTAGTTAAATTTGGCGTTATTTTATTGCAACATACTTGATAAAGGCGCTTGTATTACCTACTGTCAGCGAGAAAATTTCTCACTTGGCTGGCTTTATTATGCTTGATGACTTTGACCGAACCCTGCTAGAACTTTTACAGAAGGATTGCCAGACGCCGCTTCGCGAGCTGGCTGAAACCGTCCATCTCTCCACGGCTTCCGTCCAGCGACGTATACAAAAGCTAAAAAACGGTGGCTTTATCCAGGCGAGCGTGGCGGTGCTTGACCCCGATAGGTTGGGCCAGGTCATTACCTTACTGGTCGAAATACAGGCGGTTAAAACGCATGCTGCTGACTTGGCGCTGCTCAAGGCCCAATTTTCCGGGCCTGAGATTCAGCAGTGTTACTACGTTACCGGTGAGGCGGACTTCATGCTGGTATTACTGGTGCCCAGCATGAGCCGGTTTCAGGAGCTCTGCGACACCCTGTTTCACAACAACCCCAACGTCAAATGGTTTAAAACCACCGTGGTGCTGGACCGGGTCAAAACTACGCTGGAAGTTATATAACCCTAGCTACTCCTCGACCCACCACTGTGCTTCATAGCGGCTTTCATCCCCAAGGTAGGGAGTAAGCTGGGCCATTGCTGCCTCCAGGCGCTCATCCAGCCCCCAGGGCGGGTTAATCACCAGCATACCGCTGCCGTACATACCATGGGTCTGTTCGCCCAGCTCACGCAGTAAAAGCTCGCTACGCCATATCTTACGCACGCCGCTCGTCTTTAGCGCGTCTAGCAGTACGTGATGGTGACCCGCTGGCAGCAGCGGATACCAGACTAGCACTACGCCATGGCGCGCCTTTTCAAACGTATAAGCGACGGTATCGGCTACTTCCTGATACTCCGCTTTACGCTCAAAACTTGGGTCAATCAACACGCAAAGTCGTGGCGTGGCTACCGGTAGCATGGTGCTTAACCCATCAAGCCCATCGCCATAAATGCGTCGCGCCTGGGTGGCCAACTCTTGGGAAGCCAAGTGCTGGTGCTCGCCGGGATGCAGCTCAAAAAGGCGCAGTTGATCCTGAGTGCGTAACGACTCTCCAAACCACCAAGGCGATCCCGGATAGTGGGTAAGCTCGCTAGGCGCTGGCTGTGCACCCAATAATACATTCATCCAATCCGTTAACAGAGGGTCTGTTAGCTGATCGCGCTTCTGCCATAAAGGCCAAATGCCCTCGCGGTACTCTTGGAGCCGCTGTATCTCTTTAGTGGCAAGTGGATAAAGTCCACGCCCCGCGTGCGTATCCACATATGTAATGGCTGTTTTTTTACGTAATAAATAATTATTAACGCTGTAAAGGGTTAGATGCTTGTGTACATCGGCAAAGTTACCGGCATGATAAGCGTGTTGATAAGACAGCATGGTCGCTCGACATCAAGTGAACAAAAAAGCCCGCTATGGGAGCATAGCGGGCTTTGAAGGACAATGCGCGGGTTACACGGGTCGCTTATCTTTGGCCGTTGCCCGTTGGCGTCAAGGTAATTTCTACCCGACGGTTTTGCGCTCGGCCCTGATCGGTATTATTGCTGGCAACGGGCTGGTTAGCCCCGTATCCCATAGTGTTAAGACGTGAAGACGAAACGCCATTTTGACTCAGGTAATTGCCGACGGCTTGAGCACGACGCTCAGACAGGCGCTGATTGTAACTGGCGTCGCCCGTGCTATCAGTATGCCCGGCAATATTCACGCGGGTATCGGTGTATTGAGAAACCACGTTTGCGACTTCATTGAGTGCGCTGCGCGCATCGCTGGTCAGGTCAGAAGAATCAAAACCGAACGTAACGCTGCTGGGCATATTCAGCACGATATCGTCGCCACGACGGTCGATTTCGATGCGCGAACCCTGCAGATTCTGACGTAATTGCTGCTCCTGGCGGTCCATATAAGCACCTACACCCGCGCCCGCAGCGGCACCAACGGCTGCACCAATCAAGGCACGGTCGCGGCGGCTGGTGCTGCCATCGCCAGAAAGGGCGCCCGCTGCTGCGCCTACCGCGGCGCCAATCCCGGTACCGATACCAGTAGAAGAACGTTGTGTCTGGCCACCGTAAGGATTAGACGTTGCACAGCCCGCCACTAAAATTGCGGCAGCCAATGGGGTCAGTAGTCGAGAAATACGCATCGCTCACTCCTTGTTTGTCTTTGCGCTTAAGTCATTCGTCGCTGATACACTCCAGCAACTCATTCAAGAATAATAGACCTTGAGGCGATGCACGCAGCTTTTCAGGCATTTCCATCAAAAGTCCTTTTTTGTGGGCCCTTTGTAAACGTGTCAGGAGCACCGCATCGACCTGCCCGGTATGCCGTGACCAGGCTTGCATGCTAACGCCTTCGGTTAAACGCAGCGCATTCATGGCGAATTCCAGCGGCAGCTCGTCAATGGTAATCGGCTGTTTGCCCGCTAAAAAGCCCCGAGGATCGCTAGCCCGCCGTAAATAAGCCTCGGGCTGACGCGTTTTCCAGCGTCGCTCAATATGCCACTGCCCATCTGTATCGATAGTTGTCAGCTTGCCGTGGGCACCGGCGCCAATACCCAGGTAATCACCAAACTGCCAATAGTTGAGATTATGCCTGCTCTGCCTTCCAGGCTGGGAATAGGCTGAAATTTCGTAGCGCGCAAAACCTGCCTGCTCTAACCGCTGGTGGCCTAGCTCCTGAATATCCCAAAGTGCTTCTTCTTCAGGCAGCACGGGGGGCTGTGAATGAAACGCCGTATTGGGTTCAAGCGTGAGCTGATACCAAGAGAGATGATCCGGCGAAAGGTCTAGCGCCTGATCAATATCCGCAAGTGCCAAGGAAGGCGTCTGGTCGGGCAATCCATGCATTAAATCGATATTGATATTATCAAAGCCCGCCGCGCGCGCCTGCCCTACCGCGCTGATAGCTTCTTCGCCACCATGAATACGCCCCAGCGCCTTGAGCTGGGCTGGCTGAAAGCTCTGCGTACCCAGCGAGAGGCGGTTAATACCGGCCTCGCGATAGCCAATAAAGCGCGTCTGCTCGGTGGTGCCGGGATTCGCCTCCATGGTGATTTCAATACCCGGCGCAAATGCTAGACGCGCGCGTATTTCACTGAAAAGACGTTCATAAAACGCAGGTGACATAAGGCTTGGCGTACCGCCACCGATAAAAATGGTGTGGATCTGTCGCTCAGCGGCTAACGCTAAATCGCCGTCCAAATCGCTTAGTAGCGCTTTTAAATAATCGACTTCAGGCAACTCACCGTTAGGCTCATGAGAGTTAAAATCGCAATACGGACACTTACGCACACACCAGGGCGTATGGATATAGAGCGATAGCGGTGGCAGTGGATTAGCCATGCGCCACCTTAAGCATATCGACCAACCCTGTGAGCGCCCGTCCTCGATGGCTCAAACGATTTTTCATTTCGCTGGGTAGTTCAGCCACACTCATGGCCTGATCAGGAAGCCAGAACAGCGGGTCATAGCCAAAGCCGCCTTCCCCGCGAGGGTGGGCAAGCAACTCTCCTTCCCAGCTACGTTGGACAATTACCGGCACCGGGTCCAACGGGTGACGCAAATACACCAGTACGCACCAGTAGCGTCCCGTACGCTGACCCTCAGCATAGTCACTTAATGCTGCTAAGAGCTTTTCATTATTACGCTGGTCACTTTTAGGCTCGCCGGCATAGCGCGCGGAATAAATTCCCGGCTCGCCGGAAAGGGCATCGACTTCTAATCCAGAATCATCGGCGAGTGCCGGAAAGCCGCTGATACGGCTCGCTTCACGGGCTTTCAGCAGTGCGTTTTCGACAAAAGTCAGCCCCGTTTCTTCAACATCATGTACGCCAAAGTCTGCTTGGGGGCGTACATCAAACCCCAATGGTGAAAGTAACTGATTGAATTCTTTTAGTTTTCCTGCATTACTGCTGGCTAGAACAAGGGTATTTACCGTGGCCATTACTTTTCTCCAAACGTCAGTAGGTCAGTGTACGCCTAACAAAATCGTTCTATATCTAACAAAATGTTACCAAATGTACATAATAATTTAGTTAAAAATATCCTAAATATTAATAAAAGATATTTACTAACAATAAGTTATTAAAAATAATTCGATTTATAGCTTGGTTGACATAGGTTATTTTTAAAATAATCTAGTAACAATACTTTACGAAAACACACTTATAGTCGACACTGATTTTGTTGCCAGCTCACTCCTTCTTACCAGAGGCGTTATCATGAAAAAGGAACAGTCACCCGACTCGGTATATATCCTTACAGAGCAAAGCCCTCAATCTCAGCTATTTGCAGAATATCTAAATAAGCATACCGGCTACCAAGTAAGTGTTTACTCACGTCATTCTTCGCTTCCTGCAGGTACATCAGAAAAGCTTCTGCTGCTTATTGATAGCGATCATATCAGTATCGATGCCTTACCCGAATGGCAAGATCAGTTACCTGAAGCATTATCAAAAGCAACGCTTGCCGCGTTTAATATCCGCAATATGAATCATGCTTTAGAAGCGCTTTCCTGTGCCCATTTAACAGGTGTTTTTTATCGCGAACAGAGTTTGGATATTATTTGTAAAGGCGTACATGCCTTATTAGATGGTGAGCTTTGGATGTCGCGCGAGTTAATGGCTCGGCTAATCCTTTTTTATCGCAAATCACAAAACAATGCGTTTAGACCAACCTGCGGCCTAACCAACCGTGAAATTGAAATTATTTCGTTGCTAAAAGCAGGTTCTTCTAATCAACAAATTGCTGAGCGGTTATTTGTTAGCGAGCATACGGTTAAGTCACATCTTTATAATATATTCCGAAAAATAAATGTACATAACCGTATACAAGCTTTGAACTGGATCCATCAAAATCTCGGGCCTATTCTTCCGGCTATCGATAAACCCCGTGGACTAAAAAACTAATAACAACACTGGCGTGAGGTTATATCGTGATGTCTTTTCTTCGTTATTTAACTCCACACTGTGTGCTTTTCCTATTCCTATTATCACCATTAATGGCCAGTGAGACGCAATCACCGATTGATGTATCACCCTCAAGTGAACAAGAGGAAATCGATTCTATTAATCAGCTATCAAGTCCCGATGGCCCTGAAGTGGAAAGTGTTAAAAGGGCTAGTAGCGAACTGACCGGGGTAATGGTAGACCGCACCATTACCATGGCGGGTAAGACATTTTATCGCGCGTTTAGTCAACGTGCCATGGACAACCTGATTATTGGTAATGCCACCATCACGATACAAGAACGCCCCGATGCTCGCTGGGGCAGCCAAATATGGGTGATGGATGGAAACCGTATGTATTTTCGCACACAGCTTTCTCCAAGGATTAGTGAAGCTGATCGCGCCGCAGGAGAAGCGGTACAAATCGTCGAAGAAGCGCTGCTACGCCAACAAATAGCCTCGGCGCTGACCTCCGACAAAGACTTGGGAAGAGAGGAGATACGTTAATGAATGCTATAAAAAGGTCCGCCCGACACACACTGCTAGCCGTAACGCTGGGCACATTGATAGCGTCAACCGCATCCGCCGGCGAGTTGATTTATCGTCCCCTAAACCCCTCTTTTGGTGGCGACCCTTTTATGGGTACCTACCTATTGGGTAAAGCGCAATCGCAAGATACCAATACAGACCCTAATTCGAGAGGTATTGAGACAATATCCTCCACTGAAAGGCTAGTTCAAAGTCTGGAAAGCCGCTTGATTTCCCAACTTATTTCAGATGTTGGCGCAGGTAATGTCGGCCAGGGTTCCTTTGATAGCGGTGACTTTAGTGTGGTGGTCCGCGACGAAGGCGGGCAATTGATTGTACGTGTCATCGATAAAGTAACCGGCGATGTAACGAATATCAGCGTTGGCGGATTATTTAATCCTTAGCAATCGAGCCTGACTTTCAATCCTGAAAGATTAATAACGAAAAAACCAATAAGGCTTAAAAAGCCTCGCCACTATCCTAGATGCTGTCAGGGGAACATCATGAAATTCATTGCTTCTCTTATAATGCTCGCGCTGCTTAGCGGTTGTGCGGGTATGGTTGCGAACTCTGAAAATTTAGAAGGCGCTCAAGCAACGCTTACGCCGCGTGGGGCAACTTACCAGGACCTTGTTTCATTGCCGCCGCCTGCCGGAAAAATTTTTGTATCGGTTTATGATTTTAGAGATCAAACCGGCCAATATCGACCCGCGCCGGCCAGTACATTTTCGACCGCCGTTACCCAGGGGGCGGCGGCAATGCTAACCGGTGCACTAGCCGACTCAGGCTGGTTTATTCCTCTTGAACGGGTGGGATTACAAAACCTGCTTACGGAGCGACGCATTATACGCGCAGAGTTTGAGCGCTTTGGCCAGCCAGATACGCTTCCTTCACTACGCGCGGCCTCGGTAATGTTAGAAGGCGGCATTATTGCGTATGAATCCAATGTACGTACTGGGGGGGCGGGTGCTGAGTATTTCGGTATTGGAGCCTCAGGGCAGTATCAGGTCGACCAAGTAACGGTTAACTTACGCGCCGTTGAGATATCCACAGGTGAAGTACTGGCTAACGTCACCACAACGAAAACTATCTACTCTAAAGAAGTAAGAGCAGGCGTCTATCGCTTTATTGATTTCCGGCGCTTATTGGAAGCCGAAGTGGGAATTACCACTAATGAGCCTGTTCAAATGGCGGTTATGTCGGCCATTGAATCCGCCGTTATTCATTTAGTAGCTCGTGGCGTTGAAAACAATCTTTGGAATCTTTCCAATGGCGTTAACTTTCAAGAGACTATTTTGTCAGAATATTTAAGCGCGCCTACGCCCATGCTATAAACACCATCCCTTTTATAACCATTATTCTCTATCAAGTAATTTTTTAAAATCAAGCGGCTTTGCCTTAGGCTAAGCCGCTTTTTTTAATATTAGTCATACTCATTATTTATAAAGTATGAAATAGCTCATCAATAAGGCGTATAAAAACATTAGAAAATGCGCCATTAAAATAACAAAATTACTGATAGCGTAAAACTTTAAATAGTCCACACTCAACACATGAATTAAATTTACATTAGCATCTAAGAGTAAAGAAAATGAATCGTAAATTAGCAGACGTTCAGCACTCAACAGTGCTACTCAAACAAAAATCAATGAACACTTTGCTATTAATGGCGGTACTCTTAGCGTTTACCAGTAATGCCAATGCAGATAAAAATCGTATTGAGCAGTACTTTAATCAGGTTGACACACAAACCTATCAAGGAAATTACAGCGTTATTTCTCAAATAGGTAATAACAATCAGGCAACCGTTAAGCAGTCTTATTCTGCCGCTTATCAAATAGGTAATTTTTCACACATCGGTCAACGCGGTAATGAGAATACTGCTTCAATTACTCAGGTTGGCGGTAAGAATTATGGCGTCATTCTTCAAGCCGGCAATCATCATAATGCAATTATTAATCAGTCTGGAAACCAGCAAGAATTAGCAACCTATGTTTCTCAGACTGGCTTAAGAAGCGACATACAAGTTTCACAATCGGGGAGTGGCTATCGCAACATAGGCATAGAGCAACAAGCATCCTCTGGCTATACACGACCAGTCACCGTCGAAACCTACTGAGCAATACTTCTTTTGTCTCAGTAACAACCAAAGCAAGCATAAAAGGATGGGGAAACAACATGAAAACACAAATCACCGCTATCGCCGCTGCTGTTACTTTCGCTATGAGCACTGGTGCTTTCGCACAGTTCGCAGGAAGTGACTCGACTATCTATCAAAGTGGCAATAACAATACTAACGATGTAACTCAGTGGGGAACACAAACGTCGCGTGTTTATCAAGAAGGCGGCTTTAACTCCACTACCGTATCACAGGATGATATTGCAGGTGTTGCAACAACCCTGCCTGGCCGTAACAACTCAGGTATCGACCAAATTGGTCAAGGGAACTCAGCGGAAGTAACTCAGTTAGGCGCATGGAACAGCTCTACTGTGTATCAGGAAGGTAGTAACAATGATGCTAGCGTTGATCAAGACGGTTCAAAAAACCTGTCTGTAGCAACGCAAGTGGGTAGCTTCAATAACGCCAACGTGACTCAGGATGGCCGGTTCAACGACAGCTATACCTACCAGGAAGGCGGCAATAATACTGCGACCGTTAATCAGGAAGGCTTTGCCAACAAATCTGTCGTTGAAGAAATCGGCACCTTCAATAATGCCGCTATTACCCAGAACGGTTCTTACAACGATAGCTATGCATACCTGGATGGAAACAATAACGTTGCCACCGTTAACCAAGATGGTTATTCGCTGGAAAGCACTATTTTAGCCAGTGGCAACCACAATACTCATAACGTTATGCAGTCTGGCTATGGCCATGACTCCTATATCAATACTGTTGGCAGCTTTAACGAGCATAACGTTTCTCAAAGCGGTTCTTTCTGGGGCGGTCAGCATACCTCCAGCATCGTGACTTATGGCAATGGCAACATCAACACAGTAAGCCAAGGCCAATAAGCAGACGGCTTAAGGTCTATTCAAACCGCCCCTCTCGGGGCGGTTTTTTGCTTGCGACAATTTATATCTACAATAAAAAGCGCCCTAACGAATCCCCACGGTTAACGTTCCACCAGCGCCCTGGGTGGATGAACGCGAACGATTACCACCTTTTTGAATATCTACTTCCAGGCGCTGATTCTCGCTTAACAGTTTAACCGTGCCCTCAAGTGCTGACCCGGTAAACGAATACTCAGTGGGAACCGTACCACGCTCCTCGATATGCTCGATGGTTTGGCCGTTCTGGGTGATACGCCAGTGGGCAGAAAATACCGCACCCGGGGTGCCTTCCATCATGATATGAATGTTATCCATTTCCTGCTCCTCGAACGCGTGGGCGCTAAAAGGGAAGCCAATGGCAAGTGCGGCAATCAAGGCCATCGGAATAGGCGTTATTATCGACATAGTGGCGACCTCGCTAACCACAAAAGCCGCTCGGTATGAGCGGCTTTTTGAAGTTTAGCAGGCGTTACGTTCGGTTACATTATGTTAAAGGCTTTTTCGGCGGCATTCAGCGTGTACTGAATATCTTCTGGCGTATGCGCACTCGACATAAATCCGGCTTCAAACGCGGAAGGGGCCAGATACACGCCGTGATCCAGCATCGCACCGAAGAAACGGCGGAAAGCTTCAGGGTCACAGGCGGTTGCCTGGGCAAAGTTATCTACTCGGCTTTGTGAGGTGAAGAAAATGCCGAACATCCCACCGGCCGACTGCGTCATCATGGGTACGCCAGCCGCGTTGGCACGCTCCTGCAAACCGTTGCACAGCGTTTCCACTCGCTGAGTGAGCGCATCATGAAAGCCGGGTACCTGAAGCTTGGTCAGAAGCGCAACCCCTGCCGCCATGGCTAGTGGGTTTCCTGACAGTGTACCCGCCTGGTAGATCGGTCCCATCGGCGAGATGTTTTGCATGATGTCGCGCTTGCCGCCAAAGGCGCCTACCGGCATACCGCCACCCACGATTTTACCCAGGCAGGTTAAATCGGGAACAATTGAGTAATGTGCCTGCGCGCCACCCAAGGCAACTCGAAACCCGGTCATCACTTCGTCAAAAATCAGGATGCTGCCGTGCTCGTTACACACCCGACGCAGGGTTTCCAGAAAGCCCGGCTGGGGGGGAATACAGTTCATGTTGCCGGCGACAGGCTCAACGATGATGCAGGCAATCTGATCACCGATTTCTGCAAAGCACTCTTCAACGCCTTCAATATCGTTATAAGACAGCGTAATGGTATGTTCGGCAAGCGATGCCGGAACGCCTGGCGAACTGGGTTCACCGTGGGTAAGCGCGCCTGAACCGGCTTTCACCAGCAGCGAATCTGAATGGCCGTGATAATTGCCTTCAAACTTGACGATTTTATCGCGCCCGGTAGTGCCACGCGCCAGCCGAATGGCCGACATGGTCGCCTCGGTACCAGAACTCGTCATACGCACCATTTCCATGGAGGGGATCATCTCGCAGATCAGATCCGCCATGGTGGTTTCAACCGCCGTGGGCGTACCAAACGAAAGACCGTTATCCAGGCGGGCGCGTACGGCAGCCAAAACGTCCTGATCAGCGTGACCGGTAATCATTGGCCCCCAGGAACCCACGTAATCCACGTAGCGATTACCTTCCACATCAAACAGGTAGGCGCCTTGAGCGCGCTCCATAAACACCGGCGGACGATGCAGGCCTTTAAACGCGCGTACCGGTGAATTTACGCCACCTGGAATATGGCGGCTAGCAAGCTCAAACAGTTCAGCAGATGTGGTCATGACGTCCTCAATATTCGTGGCTTTGCGCTAATGAGATCAAAAGCGAACCGGTCGTGGCAAGCGGTTAGGCAAACACTGGCCACTGGGTGGCTGGTACCCATGAGACAAACTCTCCCAGGTAAAGTGCTGGGCCTGCTCACAGGCAGTCGGTAAGCGCTCACCAACTGCCAGGCGTGCCGCAATCGCCGATGCCAACGTGCAGCCTGAGCCGTGAAACTGTTCGGGTAAACGCGGCCACTGCCATTGACGTGTGGTATCGGGTGAATGCAGCGTATGTACCACCTGCTGCTCGTTACCTGGAATAGGCGCGTCGGTGGCGGTAACTAATACCGCCTGGCAGCCTTGCGATAAAAGCGCAACGGCGCGCGCCGTATCATCTAATGGGTCAGTAATTTCTGGTGCTAACTGCGCCAGCTCATAACGATTGGGCGTTAAAATATCCACAAGTGGTAGTAAGCGCTCACTATAGAGCTTTACTAATTGGGGTGTGGATAACTCAGTTCCGCCCCCCGCTTTAAGCACCGGGTCGGCGACCACTGGAATACCCGGAAAACGGCGAATAATCTGCTCGGCTGCTCTCAGCGTCGCTTCATCCGCCAATAAGCCTAGCTTAATAGCAGCTATTTGCATGCCGCTTAACGCTTCCGCCATGTGCCGCATCAATGCAGGGTCGGTGGGTACAACCTGGGTAACGTTGTGACAGTTTTGCACCGTTAAGGCTGTTGGAATGGTAACGGCCCAACCGCCGCAGGCGGCAACGGTTTCACTGTCTGCCACTAGGCCCGCCCCTCCCGTGGGATCATGACCTGCCAGCACTAAAACAACTGGAGAAAGAGGCTGGCGCATCAAAAAGGTTTCACAACGGCGAGTAAAATAATCGCGACTAACGCAATCACTGGCGCTTCATTAAACCAGCGAAAGAACGTGTGGCTTTTCGTGCAACGATCCTGGGCGAACTGCTTTAAATAAATCAAGCAGACATGGTGATAAGCAATCAACAGGACAATAAACGTAAGCTTGACGTGCATCCATCCCTGGCTCATCCAGAAGGGGTTTAGATAGAGCATCCATCCGCCAAAAATCAGGACCATTATCATCGAAGGCGTCATGATGCCGCGATACAGCTTGCGCTCCATGGTCTTGAAATACGCCATGGACTGCTCATCGCCTTTATCGCGTGCCGTTGCGTGATAGACATAAAGCCGCGGTAAATAAAATAGTGCGGCAAACCAGGTCACCATGGCCATCAAGTGCAAGGCCTTTACCCATAGGTACATTGTCTCTCCTTATACGGGTGAATCATTATCTTTCGGGTCGGCGTAGTAATAGTAACGCTCAATGGCGCCGCGGGTGATGATACCTGAAATCCGTTGCTGCTTTGGTCGA
Source organism: Halomonas sp. AOP43-A1-21 (assembly GCF_052376775.1). NCBI lineage: Bacteria > Pseudomonadati > Pseudomonadota > Gammaproteobacteria > Oceanospirillales > Halomonadaceae > Halomonas > Halomonas sp. AOP43-A1-21. The sequence continues at coordinate 62,266 of NZ_JBQSWC010000003.1, forward strand.
TAACCATGCACAACATAAAGTGCTCCCAAGGCATCATCCTGAAGTTTTAAAAACGCCTCAGAAAGCGTCGCCTGCAGGCCAATCGGCGCAAGCTCCAATCGCTGACCAGGGATTTCCAGCAAATCTATCAGCTCATCATCAGGGGGCGCTTTCCCGTCTAACGCTTCATCGTGTTCCAGCAGCCAGCGCGCCAATGTGGCGGCTTTTAAGGCGAGCACGGTTTTTTCGTCACTTGAGCGCTCAATGATAAGCCAGACAGGATTGTTTTCCAGAAGCTTTCGCGCCTGGTCGGGCGTTATCATACGTTCTGTGCGCACCAGGCTGCGCTCCATCACTGCCGGTACCGATACGCGTGACAGCGCTTGCATCAGAGGCTGTTGAAGTGGGTGTAATCCATAACGCACGGCGCTGATAAAAAAGCCTTCGCAGCCAGTAAGCTGGCGCGACGTCAAGCAGGCAACGACAACCACCAGCATGCCCGGCAGTATAATATTGGAAGTATGGGTAAGTTCTAGCAGGGCCATTAGCGCAGCCAACGGCGCTTGCAAAACGGCCCCCATCATAGCGGCCATTCCTAACATGGCGTAAATGCCCGGGTCCGCCGCTTTGTCGGGCCAGAGAAATCCTCCTAGCATGCCGCCCAAGGCACCGGTCGCGGCCCCTATCACCAGCGTAGGCCCAATAATCCCGATGGGTACCCCGCCAGCGACAGTGAGTGCCGTAATCAATAGCTTGGCAATTATGAGCGCTATCAGTACGTTGATTTCCAACTGGTTATTCAGGGCAGCAGCCACGCTGTCATAGCCGATTCCCTGAATTTGCGGAAACCACCACGCCACTACCGCAGTCGACACCCCAACGGCGCCCAGACGCAGCCATAAAGGCAACGCTTGTATGCGCTGATTACGCGCAATATGGATAAACAGCCCGGCCAGCAGGCCCACGACCAGCCCGAGGATGATCACCCAGGGCAAATTCATCAATGAACCTAGCGCCATTTCAGGAATACGGAAAGCCGGTTCATTGCCGTAAACCACTTGAGCAACCAGCGCGCCCATGGTGGAGGCTAGTATCACCGGCATAAAGCTCATCAAGGTGTATTCCATCATCACCACTTCCATGGCAAAGATGACACCGGCAATCGGCGTATTGAATGAGGCAGATATCCCCGCGGCGGTACCACAGGCGACCAGTACACGCAGGCTGTTATTGGGTAAGCGAAGCTTGACCCCTAACCCGCTTGAGGCCGCTGCCCCCAGATGAATGGCCGGGCCCTCCCGACCTGCTGAAAGCCCCCCCAGGACCGATACCACGCCCACCCACCACTGATTTAACCAGTTGCGAAGCGGAAAACGCCCCTGATGGTAAGAAAGGCGTTCAATAACGTGGCCTACCCCCATTTTCTGGGCGGTAGCTTTTTGTCGGTAAAGCAGCACGCCAATCAAGCCGACTGCCACAAGCGGCAGCAAGGAACGTAACCAGGGGGGCAGTCCCTCGAACGCTTCTGGATTGCCTCCCGGCATATAAAGTACGGCGCCCGCTTCGAGCAACAGTCGAAAGGCAACCATCACGGCGCCCGTAATCACCCCGGATGCTAACCCCAGTACGCACAGCTGCGGCAACGCATCGACATTGGCCAACTGGCGGCGAAAACTCTCTAGGGTAAAATCAGATCGGGAAAAACGCGCCACGACGACCTTCCTTTGCTCTTGTGTTGTAGTCCTCTTGTGTATCATAGCCGGATACACTTCGACAGCCTGCAGCAATCTGTTTAGGCTGTTAATTATTAACATGTCCCAAATGCGAAACTCGCAAGGAGCGATTTGTGATTAAGGTCGGCATTGTCGGTGGTACGGGTTACACCGGCGTTGAACTACTGCGGTTACTCGCCCAGCACCCTAACGTCAGCGTTGAAGCAATTACCTCGCGCTCAGAAGCAGGGGTAAAAGTGTGCGATATGTACCCCAACCTGCGCGGCCACTACGACACGTTGGCCTTTAGCGAGCCGGATGCTAAGCAGCTGGGCGCTCTGGATGCGGTATTTTTCGCTACTCCTCACGGCGTTGCCCACGCGTTAGCCGGTGAGCTTTTAGAAAAAGGCACTCGGATTATCGATTTATCCGCCGATTTCCGGCTGCGCGATGCTGACGTATGGAGCCAGTGGTACGGCCAGCCCCACGGCGCGCCTTCACTGCTTGAAGAGGCGGTTTACGGCTTGCCTGAAATGCACCGTGAACAAATCAAGACGGCGCGCTTGATTGCCGTTCCCGGCTGCTATCCAACCGCCGTACAGCTGGGCTACCTGCCACTGCTGGAAGCGGGCCTGATTGATTCTCAGCAGTTGATTGCCGACTGTAAATCCGGGGTTACAGGTGCAGGACGCGGAGCCAAAGTGCCTTCGCTACTTGCGGAAGCCAGCGAGTCATTCAAGGCTTACGGCGCTTCAGGGCATCGTCACTTGCCTGAGATTCGCCAGGGCCTTAGTGATATGCAGGCAAACCCAGTGGGCTTGACCTTCGTGCCGCATCTAACCCCCATGATTCGGGGCATTCATGCCACGCTTTATAGCCAACTCACGGCCACGACTGACGATCTTCAGGCGCTTTTTGAGCAGCGCTATGCAAACGAGCCCTTCGTTGACGTGATGCCTGCGGGTAGCCACCCCGAAACGCGCAGCGTAAAAGGCATCAATACCTGTCGCTTAGCCGTCCATCGCCCTGAAAACAGCAATACGGTGGTGGTACTGTCGGTTATCGATAACCTGGTGAAAGGCGCCTCAGGTCAGGCTATTCAAAACCTCAACCTGATGTTTGGTTTCGATGAAACCATGGGCCTCACGGCCCCAGCGCTGATGCCTTAAACGCAAGAGCTCATATGTTATGAGCTAGCGACCCTTGCAGAGGGCAACACCTGGTTGTCCTCTGTTGATATGCCAACACAATAGTTGACCATTTTGCTGGGAATTACCCATAATTACCCCCCAATGCCGATTATTCGTTCTTTAAGCTCGCGGGAGGTACCCATGAGCGGTGCAGAAGCTTTTGTTCCAACCCCTTTAATGCTGTCCGATAGTGCACGTAAGCGTATTAGTGCTCTGATGGATGAAGAAAAAAATCCCGCCCTGAAACTGCGTGTCTACGTAACTGGCGGCGGCTGCTCAGGTTTTCAGTACGGATTCGATTTCGCTGATAATGTCGCCGAAGACGACACGCTCATCGAGTTTGGTAAGGCCACCCTGGTGGTTGACCCCCTGTCTTACCAGTATCTGGTGGGCTCCACGGTGGATTACGAAGAAGGCCTCGCTGGCGCACGTTTTCGTATTCAAAATCCCAATGCCACGACAACTTGCGGGTGCGGCGCTTCGTTTATGGTCTAGCTATCGCCTGCTTGCGTTGGTAGTAAGGACTCCTCGTGACTTGACGCCTTGCCGGTTTCTCGCCAAGGTTGATAGGTCAATAACCGCTCATATGGCGCTACAAAGAGAGCTCAGCTTCTTTAAAACGCCTCACAAGAGCTATAAAACATGGGGAAATAAATGAAATCCATACTAACGAAAACAGCGATTGCTTCGGCCATAGCCTTGGGTTTAGGCAGTACTACTGTCGCCATGGCCCAAACGCCATCCGTCAATGTAGCCACCGATCCAAGCTTCGTTCCGTTTGAAATGATGGACCCCGAAACCGGTGAAATGGTCGGTTTCGATATGGATATCATCAACGAAATCGCCGACCGAGCCGGTTTTGAAGTTAATCTGACCACGATGGAATTCTCCGGCATTATTCCGGCTGTACAGACCGGCAGCCAGGAAGTCGCTATTGCCGGTATTACAATTACCGATGAACGCGCTCAAATTGTCGATTTTACCGACCCCTACTATGACTCCGGCCTGCAGATCATTGTCCGCGCTGATAACGAAGAGGTCTCTTCACTTGAAGACCTTCAAGATCTGACCATTGGCACTAAGATCGGCTCCACCAGCTATGACTTCCTGCAGCAGGAACTGGGTGAAGACGCCGATATCACGCCTTACCCTGGCACTGCCGACATGTACATGGCGCTACTGGGTCGCAACGTCGACGCCGTGCTCTATGACTCCCCCAACGTTGCTTACTTCTCGCAAACCCGTGGTGAAGGCCGCACCAAAGTCGTTGGCCCGCTTTACGAAGGCCAGCAGTACGGCATTGTTTTCCATAAGGGTAGCGAATGGGTAGCGCCGGCTAACGAAGCGCTTGCTGCCATGCGCGAAGACGGTACTTACGACGAAATCTACGCCAAGTGGTTCGGTGAAGCGCCCAGCGAAGACTAAGTGAGTCGCTAATCTCACTTTGCTATCCCTCATCACAGGGCCGGGCGGCCATTTCCCCGGCCCTGTGCCGTTGTAATGTCGCTTTTTCCTTTTTGGAGATAACGCGTGGACTTCGATTTTCAGTTTGACTGGTCGGCAGCGTTTGCGTCGATCCCCTACCTATTACCCGGCATCCCCTGGACGCTGCTGATTTCCTTTGGTGGCCTGGCGTTTGGCTTTTTTATCGGCATCTTTTTTGGCTTGCTGAGGATCAGCCCTATCCGCTGGTTACGCTGGCTTGCGATTTGCTATATAGAAATATTTCGCGGCACGCCGATCCTTGTGCAGGTGCTGTTTATCTTTTATGGCCTGCCCCAGCTGCTGGGTAGTCCCATCAATGCGCTGGTCGCAGGTATCGCGGCCATTGCGGTGAACTCAGGCGCGTATATTTCCGAAATCGTGCGCGGCGGCGTGCAGTCAATTGAGCGCGGCCAGCGTGAAGCCTCGCTGTCGCTCGGGCTTTCCCGCACCCAGGCGTTTCGCTACGTAATCTGGCCGCAGGCGTTTCGGCGTATGATTCCACCGCTGGGTAATCAGGGCATCATCAGTATCAAGGACACATCGCTATTCTCGGTGATAGGGGTAGGTGAGCTGGTGCGTCAAGGGCAGATCTATATTGCCACGACGTTTACCGCCCTCGAGGTCTATTTTATGGTCGCGCTGATGTATCTGGCGATCACCTGGACCCTTTCCATTATTCTGCGCCAGCTTGAGAGCCGCGGCATTGCCGGCCAATAAGGACACGTACAATGACCGATACAATGTCACCTACAGTGCAACCAATTGTGCGTATGCAGAAGCTGAACAAACACTTTGGCAGCCTGCATGTACTCAATGATATTGACCTTGAGATTGTTCCTGGCGAAGTCGTTGTGGTGATTGGCGCCAGCGGGTCAGGTAAATCAACGCTGATTCGCTGTATTAACGGTCTGGAAGAGTTTCAATCAGGCACCTTAAGCGTTGATGGCAATACGCTAAAACCCGACGGTAAAAGCAGTAAAGCACTGCAAACCATCCGTACGGAAGTCGGCATGGTGTTCCAGCAGTTCAATCTGTTTCCTCATCTAAGCGTTATCGACAATATCACTCTGGCGCCGATGAAAGTGCGTGGCTGGAGCCGAAGCGATGCGGTGGCTACCGCAAAACGCCTGCTTGATCGGGTGGGTATTGCCGATCAGGCCGATAAGTATCCCAGCCAGCTCTCAGGCGGCCAGCAACAGCGCGTAGCGCTTGCCCGAGCCCTGGCCATGGAACCCCGGCTAATGCTGTTTGACGAGCCTACCTCGGCGCTTGACCCCGAGATGATAGGGGAAGTACTCGATGCCATGCGCGAGCTTGCCAAAGAAGGTATGACCATGGTGATTGTTACCCATGAAATGGGCTTCGCACGCGAAGTGGCCGACCGGATTATCTTTATTCATAAAGGCGTTATTGCTGAGCAGGGAACGCCGGAACAGCTCTTTGATGCCCCTCAACATGAACGCACCCAATCGTTTCTAGCCCGGGTGCTCAAGCACTAAATCTGAATAAATTATCGACTCAAACGTACTTTTTAATGGCCTGTCATTGCGACAGGCCATTTTTTTGCCCTGTGGATAAACTTTTTATTTTAATTGTCTCTTTGACGCTGAAACGCTGATAAACAGCGTTTCTCATCGCTTTGCCATGTGGTTAAGTGACATGTTCACAGGTGCGGTAACAAGCCCGGTATGGGGAGGTGGATAACCCGTGTTTTTGGCAGGCTGTGGGTAAGTAGCTATTTCATCCACAGGTGAGACACCGCTTCTACGCAGGCAATACGCTGCTTAACCACGTAAAGGTCAACATTTTAAGTGAGTGATATTAATAAATATAAGTAAGTTATGCACAGAAACTGTCCACACCAGTAGTAACAACATTAACAGAACTTCTCTTATTTTATTTTTATGTTGTTATTAATAGAGGTCCGTTAATGAATCGAGGTGTGGAAAAACCTGACGGTTACCCACAGGGGGTTTATACTGCCCGGCTTATTGAACTACCGTGGCTATGTCGGAAAAACTGACGACATTGGTCACATCATTCGTGCCAACAGGCGCAAGACGAGGTGTCTCTTGAATTACCCCGACCGCTTTGACGTGATTGTCATCGGCGGTGGCCATGCGGGAACCGAAGCCGCATTGGCCTCTGCTCGTATGGGCTGTCAGACCCTACTGCTCACTCACAACATCGAGACCTTGGGTCAGATGTCGTGTAACCCTGCCATTGGCGGCATTGGCAAAAGCCATTTGGTTAAAGAAATCGATGCGCTAGGCGGGGCGATGGGGCTTGCCACGGATTTGGGCGGTATTCAGTTTCGGGTGCTTAACGCTCGAAAAGGGCCTGCAGTGCGTGCCACACGTGCTCAAGCGGATCGTGTACGCTACAAAGCAGCGATCCGCGGTATGTTGGAAAACCAGCCAAATTTAACGATTTTTCAGCAAGCGGCTGGCGATCTGGTTGTGGATAACGACACGGTACGTGGCGTGGTTACTGAAACCGGCATTCGTTTTTATGCAGAATCGGTAGTGCTATCCACGGGGACGTTTTTAGGCGGTGTGATTCATATTGGTTTGGATCAAAGCCGCGGTGGCCGGGCAGGTGATCCGCCCTCGAACGCTCTGGCCGAGCGTCTACGTGCTTTACCGTTTCGCGTTGACCGGTTGAAAACCGGCACGCCACCGCGAATTGACGCCAAGAGCGTGGATTTTGCCCAGCTTGAAGAGCAGCCAGGCGATACGCCAACGCCGATAATGTCGTATCTTGGTTCGCGGGACATGCATCCTCAGCAGGTCAGTTGCCATATTGCGCACACCAATGAGCGCACTCATGAAATCATTTTGGCGAACCTTGACCGCTCACCCATGTATTCCGGCGTGATCGCAGGGGTTGGGCCGCGCTACTGCCCGTCAATTGAAGACAAGGTTCATCGGTTTGCCGATAAATCGAGCCATCAGGTATTTATTGAACCGGAAGGCCTGGACACTCACGAGCTCTATCCCAACGGTATCTCGACCTCGCTGCCGTTTGATGTACAGCTGCAGGTGGTTCGCTCGATCAAAGGCTTGGAAAACGCGCACATTACGCGCCCTGGCTACGCCATTGAGTACGATTTCTTTGATCCGCGGGACTTAAAACACTCGCTGGAAACAAAATTTATCCACAACCTGTTTTTTGCCGGCCAGATTAACGGCACAACGGGTTACGAAGAAGCGGGCGCGCAAGGGCTTCTTGCCGGGCTAAACGCCGCACGCCGGGCCAAGCAGCTGGAAACCTGGTACCCACGCCGCGACGAAGCGTACCTTGGCGTGCTGGTTGATGATTTGATCACCATGGGTACCAAAGAGCCCTATCGCATGTTTACATCGCGGGCGGAATATCGCTTGTTGCTACGTGAAGATAATGCCGATTTACGTCTGACGGAAAAAGGCCGCGAACTCGGCTTGGTCGATGACCAGCGCTGGAGCGCGTTTAGTCAAAAGCGTGAAGCGATTGCGTTGGAAACGGCTCGTTTAGCCAGTACTTGGGTACAACCAAGTAGCCCGGCCGCGGCAAAAATAGCCGAAAAAACCGGCAAGCCGCTTTCGCGGGAATACCGTTTGAGCGATTTACTCAAACGCCCGGAGCTAAATTACGCGGACCTGGCCGATCTGCCGGGCCTGGAAAATGCGCTTATTCATGATGAAGCTGTGGCCGAGCAGGTGCAGATTCAGGCGAAGTACGATGGCTATATCGGACGCCAGCAGGATGAGATTGATAAGCTTAAGCGCCATGAAGCAATGCCGCTGCCAGCCGATCTGGATTATCAGCGGGTGGAAGGGCTTTCCAACGAGATTCGTCAGAAGCTGACCGACGTTCGGCCCGAGACGCTTGCCCAGGCGGCACGTATTTCCGGTGTAACGCCGGCTGCCGTCTCTATCCTGCTGGTGCATCTTAAAAAGCGTCGCCTCATAGCATCACCCGAGGTAGCTAACGGATGAGTGGGTTAACGGGATTGCTGAATAGCCTGCCAGCAAGTGCTGCCAAGCGGTTAGACGATGGGCTAGCGCAGCTTGGTTTAACCGTCACGACGCACCAGCGTGAGCAGCTGTTGGGGTTTGTCGCGCTATTGCACAAGTGGAACAAGGCTTATAACCTCACGGCAGTCCGTGAGGTTGACGAGATGGTTTCACGTCACGTGCTGGATAGCGCCGCCGTAGCACCCTATGTACAGGGCCCGACGCTGCTTGATGTTGGTGCTGGACCTGGCCTTCCAGGTATCGTATTGGCCATTCTTAACCCGGCCTTAGCGGTTACCCTGGTGGACAGCAATGGCAAAAAAGTCCGTTTTCAGCGTCAAGCCATAATGGAGCTTGGCCTGGAAAACGTGACCGCGAGCCAGGCACGCGTGGAGCAGTTTAAAGAGCAAGCGTTTGATCAAGTGATTTCCCGGGCGTTTGCAAGCTTAGTAGACTTTGTAACGTTGACCCGCGAGTTGCCTGCCGCCAATGGGCAGTGGCTGGCCATGAAAGGCCCCGGCGCTGACGACGAACTGCGAGAACTACCCAGCGGGATTAGGTTGCAAACGCGCCATCTGCTGAAAGTCCCTTTTGAAACGGCCAAGCGACAGCTGTTGATTCTGAACGTTGATTCTGAACCCCAGGAAGGAGTTGAGTAAGTGAGCCAGATCATTGCCCTGACCAACCAAAAAGGCGGCGTGGGCAAGACCACCTCAGCCGTTAACCTGGCTGCCAGTCTCGCCGCGCTTGACCGTCGGGTACTGCTGGTGGATCTTGATCCGCAAGGTCACGCCAGTATGGGCAGTGGGATCGACAAGCACGAACTCGATAAAAGCGTCCTGGATGTCCTGCTGGGTGAAGCGACGGCTGCCGATACTATCGTGCGGCAACTGCCGGTTCACTATGATGTTCTACCCGGAAACGGTGATCTGACCGCGGCTGAAGTCGAACTGCTGGATCTGGATAAGCGCGAAAGTTGCCTTACCACGGCTCTGGCTTCAGTGGCCGATAATTACGATGTGGTGCTGATCGACTGCCCACCTTCGCTGAACATGCTCACCGTCAATGCACTCACGGCGGCGGACAGCGTGCTTATTCCGCTCCAGTGCGAGTTCTATGCGTTGGAAGGCCTCTCGGCGCTGCTGGATACCGTTGAGCAGATTAAGCAAAGCGTGAACCCTGACTTGGCGGTCGCTGGCATATTGCGCACCATGTACGATAAGCGCACAAGCCTGACGCGGGAAGTGGATAAACAGCTGCGCGACTTTTTTGGCGATGCGCTGCTTAAAACGACGATCCCGCGCAATGTGAAGGTGGCAGAAGCGCCAAGTCACGGGGTGCCCGTCACGCAATATGCCCGCTTTTCACGAGGCAGCCAGGCGTACCGTGTACTGGCAAAAGAAATGATTCGTCGGTTATCGCTATAACGTATTGATAAGTACGAGGGAAAGCGAATGACGCGTAAACGCGCGCTAGGACGTGGCCTGGATGCCCTAATTGGTGCGGGCGCCCGTCGCCGTGACAGTTTAGAACTTACCGGAGGCTCCGCTTTAGAGGCTCACGACGATGTTACTGTTGTGGCTGCAGCCACAGAGGTGGCACCTGAGCGTTTGGAGCGGCTGCCGCTTGGCCAGCTAACGCGCGGCAAATACCAGCCGCGGCGGGATATTCAGCCAGAAGCGCTTGAAGAGCTCGCCGATTCTATTCGTGCCCAGGGCGTAATGCAGCCTATTGTGGTGCGTCCGGTCGGCGAAAACCGCTATGAGATTATTGCCGGTGAACGGCGTTGGCGCGCCGCCCAGCTAGCCGAACTTGATGTGATCCCTGCGGTTATTCGTGAGGTGAGCGATGAAGTTGCCCTGGCGCTGGCGCTTATTGAAAACATTCAGCGCGAAAACCTTAATGCGATTGAGGAAGCGCTGGCGCTTAAACGCCTGGGTGATGAGTTCGAGCTAACGCAACAGCAAATCGCGGACGCGGTAGGCAAGTCACGCACGCAGGTCGCGAACCTGTTACGTCTACTGGCGCTGGATGGCGAGGTGCAAACCCTGCTCGAGCGCGGCGATCTGGATATGGGCCATGCCCGTGCGCTGCTTTCCTTGACCAGTGCGCAGCAGCGTCAAGTCGCTCACGAAGTGGTGAATAACGACCTGACGGTAAGGGCGACCGAAGCGCTGGTTAAAAAAGTCCAAACCAGCCAAAGCGTTCCTAAAACGCCCAGCCGAGCCAACAAAACGTCTGACGTGGCGCGCCTGGAGACCCAGCTAGGCGAATTGCTCGGTGCGCCGGTTTCCATTGATCACGGCAACAAAGGCAAAGGCAAGGTGACCATTCGCTATACGAGCCTTGATGAGCTGGATGGAATTTTAGCCCATATTAAGTAGCAGGATAAATAGCAGGCTTATTAAAGAAAGCGTCTAAAATCGGCTATTTTTCACCCTTTGGTAGCAAGACTGTACCTAAACGCGTTAAATACGCGCAACTTCGGTTGAAGGTGTGATAGCGCTTCCCTATAATCGCGCAAGATTTGTGCAGGTTGCTTAGAACATTCTGGGCAATCGTTCGCTAGCAGGGTGCTGGGCAATGGTACAACGTGTTGAAACCCAGCGACGGAAGGCTTACGTCATTCGGCTTACTACCGCACAGCTTGTGGTAGCGCTTGCCGGAATATTGATGGCTTATCCAGTAGCGCGCATGCCGGGCGTCTTCTCCGTAGCAACAGGCGCTTTGGTGGCCTTGCTACCCCAGGCTTTTTTTATACAGCGAATGGGCATACTGAGCAGCAAGCGGACATCACGAAGCGGTGTTCATTTATTTCGTGCCGAAGCAGGCAAGTTCGGTTTGACGGTGGCACTGTTTAGCGCAGTGTTTGTGGTAGTGCCCCCCTCAAACCCCGCTTTCTTCTTTAGTGCTTATGTGGCGATTGTTCTGATGCACGGCCTTGCTCCATGGCTTATGCGACGACATCGCACAATTTGATTGAGGTGACATCTCTATGGCCGCAGGAAACGAAGTCTCGACGACTTATTATATCCAGCACCACTTGCAGAACCTGACGTTTGGGCATCACCCGGTGAATGGCTGGTCGTTGGCACATTCAGCAGAAGAAGCAAGCGATATGGGGTTCTGGGCAATTCACCTGGATACCATGGGCTGGTCAATTGCCATGGGGCTGCTGTTTATATGGCTGTTTCGTAAAGCAGGTAAAGCCGCGACAACCGGCGTACCGGGCGGCCTGCAAAATGCGGTTGAAATGGTGTTCGAGTTTGTTGAAGACATGGTAAAAGGGGCCTTTAAAGGACACAACCCGATTATTGCACCGCTGGCATTAACGCTGTTCGTGTGGATTCTGTTCATGAACACGCTCAAGATATTACCTGTCGACTATGGCCCGGTGCTGTTTAGCAAGCTTGGTGTGGATTACATGAAAATTGTACCGACCACCGATGTTAACGCCACGCTGGGTCTGGCATTGGGCGTATTCTGTCTAATCCTTTACTACAGCTTTAAGGTGAAGGGCGTTGGCGGTTTTGCCAAAGAGCTGTCTCTGACACCGTTTAATCACTGGGCTTTGATTCCCTTCAATCTACTGTTGGAAATTGTCGCCTTGCTGGTGAAGCCATTCAGTCTAGCAATGCGTCTTTTCGGTAACATGTTTGCCGGTGAAGTTATCTTTATCCTTATCGCCATGCTGCCGTTCTGGGCGATCTGGGTGCTGGATGTGCCGTGGGCGATTTTCCACATTCTGATCGTTACGCTGCAGGCATTCATCTTTACTGTGCTGTCCGTTGTGTACCTGAGTTCTGCGCACGAGCATCACTAAAGTAAGCCCTGTTTGTAAGACAACAACCCTTAACCCTCAACCTTAAACTTAAACTTGAAAAACTAGGAGCATTACCATGGAACTTATCTACATCGCTGCTTCGATCATGATCGGCATGGGTGCCTTGGGTACCGGCATCGGCTTTGCCATCCTGGGCGGCAAACTGATCGAATCTACCGCGCGTCAGCCGGAAATGAGCGATCAATTGCAAACCAAAACCTTCCTGATGGCAGGTCTGCTGGATGCTGTACCGATGATCGGTGTTGGTATTGCGATGTACCTGATTTTCGTTGTTGCCGGTTAATGACAGCACCACCGAGCGGGAATAAGCCGCTCGGTTTTGTTTGACTCCGGTCGCCACGAACTTGTCAGAGGTACATCCCTGTGAATATCAACATGACGCTTATCGGGCAGACGATCGCCTTCGCGATCTTTGTCTGGTTTTGCATAAAGTACGTGTGGCCTCCGATCAGCAACGCGCTCCACGAGCGTCAGAAAAAAATTGCTGATGGTTTAGATGCAGCCAGCCGTGCTACCCGTGATCTTGAGCTTGCTCAAGAACGGGCAGAACAAACGCTGCGTGAGAGCAAGGAGCAAGCTTCTCAGATTCTTGAACAGGCCAACAAACGTTCTGCTCAGATGATTGAAGAAGCCCGCGAGCAGGCCCGCGCTGAAGGCGAACGCCTAATGGCGAGCGCACGTTCTGAGATTGAGCTAGAAGTGAACCGCGCGAAAGAAGAGCTGCGTGCCCAGGTATCCCACCTGGCAATCGTAGGCGCTGAGCGTGTTCTAGAAGCCTCTGTCGACGAGAAAGCGCATCGCGAGCTGCTTGATAAGCTAGCCGCTGAACTGTAAGGAGGTGAATCATGGCGGAACTACATACCGTCGCTCGTCCTTACGCTAAGGCGGCGTTTGAACACGCACGTGATAATGACGCGCTTGATAGCTGGTCGCAGGCGCTGGGTTTTCTAGGCGCCGCCGTGACTGATAGCGACGTTCGTCGTCTGCTGAACAGTCCGAAAATTGAGAACGAAAAGAAAGTTGCCTTGCTGGTGGATCTATTTCCAGAACAGCAAAGCGACACGTTAACTCGCTTTTTGGACACTTTGGCAGACCAGGGTCGCTTGATGTCACTGGCCTCAATTGCTGAGCAGTTCGAGTACTTACGTGCCGAACATGAGCAGCGCACAGAGGTCATGGTAACGTCAGCTTATGAGCTGACGGCCGAAGAGCAGACCAAGCTCGCAAACGCGCTCAAGAAACGTCTGAATCGCGAAATCTCCATTACTACTCAGGTAGACAAGTCGCTTATTGGCGGTGTCATCCTGCGTGCCGGTGATACCGTCATTGACGGTTCGGTGCGTGGTCGATTGAACCGCCTTTCCGAAGCGCTGACCGCTTGAGTCTGAGGGACATGGCATGCAGCAACTGAATCCTTCCGAGATCAGCGACATCATCAAGCAGCGTATTGAAAAGCTTGACGTCGCATCTGAAGCCCGTAATCAGGGCACCATTGTTAGCGTTTCTGACGGTATCGTGAAAATTCACGGCCTTGAAGACGCAATGTTTGGTGAAATGATTGAATTTCCTAATAGCGTCTTTGGCATGGTACTTAACCTGGAGCGCGACTCCGTAGGTGCCGTTGTCCTGGGCGACTACCTGCTGCTTGAAGAAGGCATGACCGCGAAATGTACCGGTCGTATTCTTGAAGTACCGGTAGGTCCTGAGCTGATTGGCCGCGTTGTCGATGCGCTGGGTAACCCCATCGATGGCAAAGGCGACATCAATGCCAAGATGACCGACGCCGTAGAAAAAGTGGCGCCGGGCGTTATTACCCGTCAGTCGGTTGATGAACCGATTCAAACGGGTCTGAAATCTATCGATTCTATGGTGCCGATCGGTCGTGGTCAGCGTGAGTTGATCATCGGTGACCGTCAGATTGGTAAGTCGGCCATTGCTATCGATGCGATTATCAACCAGAAAGGCAAAGGTGTTACCTGTGTTTACGTGGCGATTGGTCAGAAACAGTCGACCATTGCCAACATAGTACGCAAGCTCGAAGAACATGGCGCGATGGAACATACCATCGTCGTTGCTGCTGGTGCTGCCGATCCGGCCCCCATGCAGTTCCTCTCTGCGTATTCCGGTTGCACCATGGGCGAGTACTTCCGTGACCGTGGCGAAGACGCGATGATCGTGTATGACGATCTCTCCAAGCAGGCTGTGGCTTACCGTCAGGTATCCCTGCTGCTACGTCGTCCGCCGGGCCGTGAAGCTTACCCGGGTGACGTGTTCTATCTCCACTCGCGTCTTTTGGAGCGTGCTGCACGCGTCAACGTCGACTACGTTGAGAAGTTCACCAATGGTGAAGTGACAGGCAAAACCGGTTCCTTAACCGCGCTGCCGATCATCGAAACCCAGGGTGGCGACGTGTCTGCGTTCGTTCCGACCAACGTGATCTCGATCACCGATGGTCAGATCTTCCTGGAAACCAACCTGTTCAACTCCGGCATTCGTCCGGCGATCAACGCAGGCCTGTCGGTTTCTCGTGTAGGTGGTGCAGCGCAGACCAAGATCATCAAGAAGCTGGGTGGTAGCGTACGTCTGGCTCTGGCTCAGTATCGTGAACTGGCGGCGTTCTCGCAGTTTGCCTCTGACCTTGATGAAGCCACGCGCAAGCAGCTCGAGCACGGTGAGCGTGTTACCGAACTGATGAAGCAGAACCAGTACTCGCCGATGTCTGTGGCAGAAATGGCTCTCTCGCTGTATGCCGCCAATGAAGGCTACCTGGATGACGTGAGCGTCGATAAAGTGTTGGACTTCGAACGTGCCCTGCACGATTACATGAAGTCCGAGCACGGCGATCTGCTCGACAAGATCAACCAGACCGGCGACTACAACGACGAGATTAAAGACGGCATGAAGTCGGGTCTCGAGAAGTTCAAGGCGACTCAGAGCTGGTAATGTCTGGCCCGCCTGCGGGCGGGCTTGCCTACTTTCTGAGAGCCACGAACGAAGGGTAGATCGCTATGGCAGCTGCAAAAGAGATACGCACCCAGATTGGGAGCATCAAAAATACGCAGAAGATCACCAGCGCCATGGAAATGGTGGCTGCATCGAAAATGCGTAAAGCACAAGATCTAATGAAGGCCAGCCAGCCTTACGCCAAGCAGATCCGTAACGTGGTAGGCCACCTGGCTAACGCCAATCCTGAGTACACGCACGACTATATGGTCGAGCGTAACGAGGTGAAGCGCGTTGGTTATATTGTGGTTTCTACTGACCGTGGGTTGTGTGGCGGGTTAAACGTCAACCTGTTCAAAGCCGTGGTGAAAGACGCCGTGGCCTGGAAACAGGAAGGCGCTGAACTGGACTTCTGTGCCCTCGGCTCCAAGGCCGGTGCTTTCTTCCGTAACTATGGCGGCAACCTGATTGCAGCCAAAAGTGGTATGGGAGAGAAGCCGACCGTCGAGGGTTTGATCGGAAGTATCAAGGTCATGCTCGAAGCGTACGACGAAGGACGACTCGATCGCCTGTTCGTGGTGTATAACGAATTCGTTAACACCATGACCCAGAGGCCGGTGGTTCGTCAGCTTCTTCCGCTGTCGCCCGATATGGGTGTCGGTGAGCACGACGAAGAAGACGCCCGTCCCGGAAGTTGGGACTACCTGTATGAACCGGATGCCAAGGCGTTGCTTGATAGCCTGCTAGTTCGTTTCGTCGAATCACAGGTGTATCAGGCGGTAGTCGAAAACGGTGCCTGCGAACAGGCAGCCCGTATGATCGCTATGAAGAGTGCCACCGATAACGCAGGCAACCTGATTGATGATCTGGAGATGGTCTATAACAAGGCTCGCCAGGCTGCTATCACCCAGGAAATTTCCGAGATCGTCGGCGGCGCTTCAGCCGTATAACGCCTAGGAAGCCCGATATTCAAGTGGCTTCCGGCAGACAGGTTTCATTTGCAGGTTTTTGAGAGGAACCAAGATGAGCGGACGTATCGTACAGATCATCGGCGCGGTGATTGACGTAGAGTTTCCGCGGGACTCAGTGCCCAAGGTCTACGACGCGCTGAAGGTCTCCGAGAAAGAGACTATTCTCGAAGTCCAGCAGCAGCTGGGCGACGGCGTGGTTCGTGCTATTGCAATGGGCTCCACTGAGGGCTTGAAGCGTAGCATGGACGTGATCAATACCGGTGCCGCGATTTCCGTACCCGTGGGTAAGGAAACGCTGGGCCGTATCATGAACGTACTTGGCGAACCGATTGATGAAGCAGGACCGATCGGCGAGCAAGAGCGTATGCCGATTCACCGTAAAGCACCGAGCTATGCCGATCAGGCAGCTTCCAACGAGCTGCTGGAAACTGGTATCAAGGTTATCGACCTGGTCTGCCCGTTTGCCAAGGGTGGTAAAGTCGGCCTGTTCGGCGGCGCCGGTGTAGGTAAAACCGTTAACATGATGGAGCTTATCCGCAACATCGCCACCGAGCACAGCGGCTATTCCGTATTTGCCGGTGTTGGTGAGCGTACGCGTGAGGGTAACGACTTCTATCATGAAATGACCGAATCCAACGTTATCGATAAGGTATCGCTGGTTTATGGTCAGATGAACGAGCCGCCGGGAAACCGTCTGCGCGTAGCATTGACCGGTCTGACCATCGCTGAAAAATTCCGTGATGAAGGCCGTGACGTTCTACTGTTCGTCGATAACATTTACCGTTACACCCTGGCCGGTACCGAAGTATCGGCACTGCTTGGCCGTATGCCGTCAGCGGTAGGTTACCAGCCGACATTGGCCGAAGAGATGGGTGTTCTGCAGGAACGTATCACCTCGACCAAAACAGGCTCTATCACGTCTGTTCAGGCCGTATACGTACCGGCCGATGACTTGACGGATCCGTCGCCTGCGACCACCTTCGCGCACCTTGATGCGACCGTGGTACTGGCACGTTCTATCGCTGAGCTAGGTATCTATCCGGCCATCGATCCGCTGGATTCTACCTCGCGTCAGCTGGATCCGCTGGTTGTTGGTGAAGAGCACTACGCTACCGCTCGCGGTGTGCAGAACGTTCTTCAGCGCTACAAGGAACTCAAGGATATTATCGCTATTCTGGGTATGGACGAGCTGTCTGATGAAGACAAGCTGGCCGTTTCCCGGGCGCGTAAAATCCAGCGCTTCTTGTCGCAGCCGTTCTTCGTGGCTGAGGTCTTCACCGGTTCGCCCGGCAAGTATGTTTCACTGAAAGACACGATTAGTGGCTTCCAGGGCATACTCGCCGGTGAATACGACGATATGCCGGAACAGGCCTTCTACATGGTTGGCTCCATCGACGAAGCGGTCGAAAAAGCTAACCAGATGAAGAAGTAATCCCGTCCATTAGGGGGATTCGCTATGGCGAATAGCTTCACTTGCAATATCGTCAGCGCTGAAGAGTCCATCTTCTCGGGTACGATTGAGATGGTGGTTGCTGCCGGAAAAATGGGTGACCTGGGGATTTTGCCAGGTCACGCTCCATTGTTAACCGAGCTTCAGCCGGGTCCGGTACGGGTGATCCACGATGGTGGCAAGGAAGAAAACTTCTTTGTCTCAGGCGGCTTTATGGAAGTCCAGCCTGATGTCGTGACGATCCTGGCTGATGCGGCTACGCGTGCCAGCGACCTCAATGAGGCCGCCGCTGAAGAAGCGCGCAAAGAAGCATTGAAAGCCTTTAACGAGAAGTCAACAGAGCTTGACTATACTCGTGCGGCGGCAGAGCTTGCCGAAGCCGTTGCCCAGTTGCGTACGATTCAACAGCTGCGCAAAAAAGCGGGTAAAGGTTAAAAAACGCATTTAGCGTTCATAAAACGCTCCTTGAGCCCGTGCTAGGGTTTAAGGAGCGTTTTTTTTGTCTGGTAGAATGATGGTTGTCAGCAACGTAGGAGGATAGCGATGGCATTGAATGATGAAACCTTGCAGGAACTAAAAGCCGAGTTGCTCGACGAGCTGGTCAAAAATGAACCCAGTAAGGAACGGCTTTCCGAACGATTAGCTGAAATTCGCTCCGCCGATATTGGTGAAGTGCTCGAAGAGCTGATCGAAGAAGACGAAGAGCTGCAGGCGGCACTATCGATTCTGGATGTGCTTTCTACCGAGCGTGCGGCAAATGTACTGGGCTACCTGCCTGGAGAAAGCCAGCTTGAAGTCGTTGGCGAATTAGGCGATACCCAGGTACTTAAACTGCTGGAAGAAATGGGCTCTGATGAGCGGGCCGATTTGTTTAACCTGCTGGGCGATGACCGACGCGAAGCGCTGTTGCGGCGTATGGCCCACCAAGAGCGTGAAGACCTCAAACGGTTAGCCAGTTACGAAGAAGGAACGGCCGGCGCCATTATGACCTCTGACTATGTCGCCATAGCCAGTGGCATGACGGTGTCTCAAGCGCTGATGCGCGTGCGTCAAACGGCCCCAGACGCTGAAACGGTGTATCAGCTGTATATATTGGACAGTGACGGTGAGTTGATTGGCACGATGTCACTGCGCCAGCTGATGGTTGCACGTCCTGGGGCGGTGGTTGATGACATCATGATCAAGGATGTGATCAGCACCACGGTGGATGAAGAGCAGGAAGAAGTGGCGCGTATTGTGGCGCGTTATGATTTGCTTGCACTACCGGTGATTGATAACGATGGCAGGATGGTGGGTATTGTTACCCACGATGACGCTATGGACGTTGCCGAGTCTGAGGCCACCGAGGATTTCCATAAAGGGATGTCGATCGGTCAGCTAGAAGATGGTGTAAGCCGTGTACGGCTGTGGAGCCTTTATCGCAAGCGGGTTTTTTGGTTGGTATTACTGGTATTTGCCAACCTGTTTTCCGGTGCGGGTATTGCCTACTTTGAAGATATTATTGCCGCCCAGGTGGCGCTGGTGTTCTTCCTGCCTTTATTGATTGGCAGCGGCGGTAACGCGGGGGCTCAGGCCGCTACGCTGATGGTACGCGGGATGGCAACCGGCGATGTAGGGGTTAAAGACTGGAGTAAAATGCTCGGTCGAGAACTGCTGGTCGCTGGCTCGTTAGGGCTCACCATGGCGATTGCCGTGACCCCGATCGGTATTTTACGCGGTGGCAATGAAGTGGCCATGATTGTGGCACTAAGCATGGTAACGATCGTACTGTTTGGCAGCCTGATCGGAATGTGCTTACCCTTTGTGCTTGAGCGCTTCAAGGTCGACCCGGCTACCGCCTCCGCACCTTTGGTAACCACGTTGATCGATGCCACGGGCGTATTGATCTACTTCACTATTGCGACATCGATTCTCTCGCATACCTAGCACTTAGCCAAGTGGCTAGGGCCCTGGCACCGTACCCAGCCGCGATCGGTTAATGGATCGTTTAGCGCATTGGCGTTGAGAAAGCGCTAACGCATTGAGCTACTGGCGGCTCGGGTGATGAACATGACCTCTACGTGTCCCAACCATTCGATGTCACTGGCCAGGCCCTTCAGCTGGCTGGCCAGACACTGGGGGGGCTGGTGAACCGCATCGTCAATGATCAGTGATACCGATACCTTGTCGTCCAGATAGTGCAGCTGCAGCTCATTCAGCGTGCGCCACACCGGATGACGGTACCAACGCTCGTTAAGTGCAGCTTCTACTTCAGGGCGTAAGGGCAGGCCGGGCAAGCGGCTTGGATCGCCTTCTCCGGCATCATCCTCCGGGTCAACGTGGAAAATAACGTCGGTGAGCAGGGGGAATTCATGGCGCAGGCGACGGCTAACTTCATTGCCGATTTCGTGGGCTTCAGACACGGTAATCTTGGGCCTCACCACCACATGCAGATCGACCATGACCCAGCCCGCCGATTGACGGGTACGCAGGTCGTGAACGCTATCTACTCCTGGCACGCTACAGGCAACATCGTGCATCTGGTGTTGAATGTCCTCGGGTAGGGCCGTATCGACTAATTCTCGGGCTGACTCCCAGAGTAAATCCCAGCCCACTTTACCGACCAATAAACCCACCACGATAGCCGCTACCGCATCCAGCCAGCCCAGACCAAACTGGGCACCAATCAGTGCAATGAGAACGACTGCCGTGGATAGAGCGTCGCTGCGCGAATGCCAGGCATTGGCTTCAAGTAAGCGTGACTGGATACGCTTGGCCACCCGCATGGTATAGCGAAATATCCACTCTTTGCTCAACAGTGCAATAAACGTAATGAAAATGGCCCAGAGGCCAGGGGCGGTCACTTCTGCGCCACTGAATAAGCGGCTCAGGCTGGACCAGGCAATGCCACCTGCGACGAAAATCAGCACGCTGCCCAGCAGTAATGTGGTCAAGGTTTCTATGCGGCCATGGCCATAATGGTGGTCATCGTCGGGCTCCTGACGACCATAATGAATAGCCGCCAGCACGAAGCCATCGGTCACCAGATCAGACAGCGAATGGATGCCATCGGCAATCAGTGCTGCCGACCCAACAAGAAACCCCACTGCCACTTTGACAATGCTAAGCAAGCCATCTAACCAAGCGCCGATATAGGTGACGCGCTTGGCAATTTGACTATCTAGCTCGCGGTTGGGAACCACTGGCGTTTCAACGGTCTGAGTCATGTAATACCTGACGGGGCGCGCTTTCAATGAAATAGGATTGTAGCGCAAAGCATAGCTACCTCTTAAGCCCTTTACAGGGAAGTATTCACTAGCGCGTAACGTCATACGACGGTGGCCATGGCGGACATTCGCCTGATGGAGGTGTATCCTTATGCGCCATTGTCATTCATTAAACGTTTTGATGTACAGGATGACCCATGGAGTGGTTACAAATACTGGTGCTTGCCGCTGTGCAAGGCCTGACTGAATTTTTGCCTGTTTCAAGCTCCGCGCATTTGATTTTAGTACCGGTACTTACCTCATGGGAGGATCAGGGGCTCGCCTTTGACGTAGCGCTCCATGTGGGAAGCCTAACCGCCGTTATGGTTTATTTTCGTAAAGAAATCCTGCAAATAGTGCGCAGTAGTTTAGCGGTCGTCAAAGGCGGTGCCATTAACGAGGATGCTCGTTTAGGCCTCTGGATCGTCGTCGCTACCTTGCCCGTCTGTATCATCGGTTTCTTGCTCCAGGACATTATTTCAACCTATATGCGCTCGACGCTGATCATTGGTATCAGCCTTATAGGGTTCGGGTTATTGCTGGGGTATGCAGACTATTTTAAACGCGGCACCAAAAGTGAATATCAGATGGGCTGGAAAGAAGTGATGATCATTGGCTTCTCCCAGGCACTGGCTCTGATTCCCGGAACTTCACGTTCAGGCATCAGCATGACGGCGGCACTGATGGTGGGGATGAGCCGTGAAGGCGCTGCCCGCTTCTCCTTTTTACTCTCTATACCCGTTATCTTACTGGCCGGTGGGCTTGAGACCATCAAGCTGTTACGCCAGCCTCAGGCTATCGACTGGCTGTCCCTGGCGGCTGGCACGCTGCTATCGGGTGTGATCGCTTATTTATGTATCCACTTTTTTCTGGTGGTGATTAAAAAAATAGGCATGCAGCCCTTTGTCGTTTATCGCGTACTGTTCGGTGCGTGGCTTATCTGGTTTTTCCACTTTTAGAGCAAGCTCATGATGTTATTACTCCCTGGATCGATACGGTTAATAGAAAAAGCAGCGCTGGCAATGGTGCTTTTGCTCTTGGTCGGCTGTTCAGAAAAGGATCGCCCGCTTGAATCGCCAGTACGTTTGGAAGGTGGCATATTTGGCACCTTCTACCAGGTATCCATTAGCGATCCCCTCACACAAGGAGAGGCTGAGGCGCTGGAAGCCGGTTTCCTGGCAGAGCTTGAAAGCGTCGATGCGGCCATGTCGACCTATCGTGATGACTCTGAGCTAAGCGTATTTAACCAGGCACCGATCAACGAGTGGCAGCCGCTTTCCAATGCGCTTATTGAAGTGCTGGCGATTAGCCGCTCAATCGCGGAAGCAAGCAGCGGTGCGTTTGATATCACCATCGGTGATCTGGTCAACCTATGGAGCTTTGGCCCTGAAGCGCGTCCTAAAGAGGTTCCTTCCGAGCAAATGCTCGCCCAGCGCTTGGCCCAAGTCGGCTTTGATGCTGTACAGGTGGATACCCAGTCCATGCAGGCGCGCCGTGAGCGCGATGTCTATATAGATCTCTCCGGTGTCGCCAAAGGTCATGGCACCGATCGCGTAGCGGCGTATCTGGACCAGCAGGGCATAGAGGGTTATTTAATCAACCTGGGCGGGGATATGCTGGCACATGGCTACCGCGATGATAATGAAACGCCCTGGCGAGTGGGTATTGAAACCCCACAAGATGGCGCGCCTCAGGCACAGCATATTTTACCGCTGCATAACATGTCCGTTGCGACCTCAGGTGATTACCGCAATTATTTTGAGGTGGACGGCAGACGCTTTGCTCATACCATTGACCCGCGCACCGGTCAGCCAGTCACACATAACCTTGCTTCGGTATCGGTTTTTCACCCCTCCAACGCCTGGGCCGATGCCTGGGCGACGGCATTACTAGTCGTGGGTAGTGAGGCCGGTATGGAAATGGCATTAGCCAATAATCTTAGTGTTTTGATGTTGATACGCGAGGGTGATCATTGGCAGAGTATCGTAAGCCCTGCCTTTGTAGATTATTTCGGTGAAGCGCTGGTCGATGAGCTAGGCATCGAGCAATGGACGGCCCCTAACGAGAAGCTAGAACAAGGTAACTAGGATGCAAAAAGAACTCGATGTTGTGATTCTCGCGGCGGGTAAAGGCACGCGAATGCGCTCACAAATGCCCAAGGTGCTCCACACCCTGGCGGGCAAACCCATGGTGACGCACGTGCTGGAGACGGCTGCGGGCTTGCGTCCAGAGCGTACCCACGTGGTCATCGGCCATGGCGCGGATCAGCTGCGTCAGGCATTGGCGGACGAGAACGTCACGTTTGCCGTACAGGAAGAGCAGAAGGGCACAGGACACGCGGCTGCTCAGGCAGTAAGCCAGCTTGGCAGCGGAATCGTTTTGATCCTTTATGGTGATGTGCCGCTTATCCAGCGCGAAACGCTGTCAGCGCTTTTGGCCCATGTCGATGAGCAGCATATGGGGCTTTTAACCGTCACCCTAGATGACCCAACAGGCTATGGCCGCATCGTGCGTAATGACGCAGGCGAGGCAGTGGCTATCGTTGAGCAAAAAGACGCCAGTGACGCCGAGCGCGCTATTTCCGAATGCAACACCGGCATTATGGCGATGACCAGTGACCAACTAAAACGCTGGCTACCCAAACTCTCCGCTGATAATGCACAGGGCGAGTACTATCTGACCGATGTTATCGCGATGGCTGCGGCAGAAGGTATCAAGGTATGCACCGAGCAGCCTAGCAGCGCCGTTGAAGTCGAGGGTGTGAATAATCGCGCGCAAATGGCGCGGCTGGAGCGTGCCTATCAAACGCACCTGGCTAATCAGCTAATGGAGCAGGGCGTAGCTCTAGCGGACCCGGCAAGGCTGGATGTACGCGGTAGCTTAACCTGCGGTCACGACGTATTTATCGACGTGGGCTGTATTTTTGAAGGCAAGGTAGAGCTTGGTGAAGGCGTACGTGTGGGCCCTTACTGCGTCATCAAAAACAGCACTATCGGCGCCGAAAGCACCATTGATAGCCATAGTGTGATTGATCATACGGTAGCTGCCGGACATAACCAGATTGGCCCCTACGCGCGGCTACGCCCCGGTACACGCCTGGCGGTCAATGCCAAGGTGGGTAATTTTGTAGAAACCAAAAATGCTGACGTTGGCGAAGGCAGCAAGATAAACCACTTAAGCTACGTGGGTGATGCACGCCTGGGGCGCAACGTTAATGTTGGCGCGGGTACGATTACCTGTAACTACGACGGCGCCAATAAGCACCATACTGAGATAGGCGACCACGTTTTTGTTGGCTCCAATAGCGCGTTGGTGGCACCGGTCACCATTGGCCGCGGGGCGACGGTGGGCGCAGGGTCGACCATTGCCAAAGATGTCAGTGAGCATGCCCTTGCGGTGACGCGTAGTAAGCAGCTGGAAAAAGCCGATTGGCCGCGGCCCGTCAAGACTGCCAAGTAGGGTATTTGTCCAACAATCGCTGGTTAATAAGTTCTAGGAGGACTGCTTATGTGTGGCATCGTCGCGGCGGTTGCGCAACGTAACGTGCAAGAAATACTGTTAGAAGGGCTTAAACGCCTGGAGTATCGCGGCTATGACTCATCCGGCATGACGGTGTTAGACGCTAAGAATGAACTCACGCGCCATCGTGCGCTAGGCAAGGTTGCAGCGCTTGAGCAAACGCTGGAACAACAGACGCTGCCGGGCACCTCGGGCATTGCACATACGCGCTGGGCAACCCACGGCAAACCCTCAGAAGCCAATGCCCATCCGCACCATAGTGGCCAGCAGGTGGCCGTCGTACATAACGGCATTATTGAAAACTACGAATATATTAAAGAGACCCTGCAAGCCAGCGGCTACACGTTTAGCTCAGAAACCGATACTGAAGTAATCGCTCACTTGCTTTCCGATAAGCTGCAAAGTGGTTTTAGCCTGTTTGACGCCACCCAGGAAATTGTCAATGGCCTGGGCGGCGCCTATGCCTTGGGGGTCATGAGTAACAAGGAACCGGGCGTGGTGGTGGGGGCTCGTCAGGGCAGTCCTCTGGTGGTGGGTGTGGGGATCGATGAGGCATTTTTAGCCTCAGACCCGCTCGCTTTGCTGCAGGTGACTGATCGGTTTATTTACCTGGAAGAGGGCGACCTGGTCGAACTGCGCGAAAAAGGCGTTATTCGTATCGTGGATCGTGACGGCCATTCGGTAACCCGGCCCGTACAAATATTCGAGCATGGCGATGGTGCCGCCAGTAAAGGCGACTATCGCCACTATATGCTCAAAGAAATCTATGAGCAGCCCACGGTCATTCAAGCCGTTCTGGAAGGCCGTCTGAGCGGCAACAGCGTACTGATAGAGAGCTTTGGCCCAGATGCCCAGGTGCTGTTCCAGAAAACGCGCCAAATACATATCATCGCCTGTGGCACCAGCTATCATGCGGCCATGGTGGCACGCTACTGGCTTGAACGTTATGCCTGCGTACCGGTACAGGTTGAAGTGGCATCAGAATACCGTTATCGCCATCCGGTCGTAGCGGAAGGCAGCCTGTTTGTGACGCTTTCCCAGTCTGGTGAAACGGCCGATACGCTGGCGGCACTTCGGTTTGCCAAAACCTTGGGCTACGTAGGCACTCTGGCAATCTGCAACGTGCCGGGAAGCTCTTTAGTGCGCGAGTCCGACATGACGTTGATGACCCGTGCAGGCCCCGAAATCGGTGTTGCCTCGACCAAGGCCTTCACTACCCAGCTGGTTGC
The DNA here is from genome assembly GCF_052376775.1 of Halomonas sp. AOP43-A1-21. Taxonomy (NCBI): domain Bacteria; kingdom Pseudomonadati; phylum Pseudomonadota; class Gammaproteobacteria; order Oceanospirillales; family Halomonadaceae; genus Halomonas; species Halomonas sp. AOP43-A1-21. The sequence goes on from NZ_JBQSWC010000003.1 coordinate 87,828, forward strand.
GCTCATGCTGCTGACACTATCGGTCAGCAAGGCTAAAGGCCAGGAAGAGCACGCGGGTATTGTGGAAGCGCTACACACGCTTTCCAGCGTCTGTGAGCAGGTGCTGACGCTAGATGGCCAGATAGAAAAGCTTTCCCAGGCCTTTGCCGAGAAGCATCATGCGCTGTTTTTGGGCCGCGGTGCTCACTACCCGATTGCGCTGGAAGGCGCACTCAAGCTAAAGGAGATCTCTTATATTCATGCTGAAGCTTACCCTGCCGGTGAGCTTAAGCATGGCCCGTTGGCGCTGGTGGATAGCGAGATGCCGGTGATTTCGGTCGCACCTAACGACGACCTGCTGGAGAAGCTAAAATCCAACCTGCAGGAAGTCCGTGCTCGCGGCGGCCAGCTGTTTGTATTTGCTGATGAAAACGTCGGTATTAAGCCGCAAGACAATATTCAAGTGATTGAATTGCCGCATATCCACGAAGCTTTAGCACCGCTGTTGTATACCCTTCCCCTGCAGCTTTTGAGTTACCACGTAGCGGTACTCAAAGGCACCGATGTGGACCAACCGCGCAACCTGGCAAAAAGTGTCACGGTCGAGTAAACGCTGAGTAATAAAAGTTAAGGCGGTATGTTAAGATTGCGTTGCACAGGGTGTGGCAATAAGCCACACCCTGTTCGCGTTAGCTGCGTTGCAGCACTTAGTTAGTGTGCTTATCATCGTAGCGTTCTTTTTCCTCAATCTGTCAGGATCCCGCTGTCATGAAACCACCAAACGCCCTTGCTGCCCGGCTCTCAGCTCGTCGGGTCGCTTGGCTGTTGATTGCTCTCTGCGCTGTTGTCTTCCCTTCCCTGTCTTACGCTGCTGCTGGTCCGCTTGATTTAACCCTCTCCTTTGCCGGTATTACCTGTGTTGCTATCTTCATACTTGCCTACGCCTTGGTAATGTCTGAAGAAATCCTGCATATGCGCAAATCAAAGCCTGTGCTGGTGGCGGCCGGTCTTATCTGGGCCATCGTTGCTTGGGTGTATGTGCAGGCGGGTATGCCAGAAGCGGCCGAAACCGCGTTTCGTGAGACGCTGCTGGAATATACTGAGCTGCTGCTGTTCTTGCTGGTCGCCATGACCTACATCAACGCAATGGAAGAGCGACGCACCTTTGATGCACTGCGTGCCTGGCTTGTGCGCAAGGGGTTTAGCTATCGCAGCCTGTTCTGGATCACCGGTTTTCTTGCGTTTGGTATTTCGGCCATTGCCAATAACATGACCACGGCCATGTTGATGTGTGCGGTGGTACTCAAAGTAGCCGAGGGCGATAAAAAGTTTATCGGCTTATGCTGCGTCAACGTGGTGGTGGCCTCTAACGCAGGCGGTGCGTTTAGCCCGTTTGGGGATATCACCACGCTGATGGTTTGGCAGGCCGGCCAAGTGCCGTTTGGCGGTTTCTTTGCACTACTGCTGCCCGCAATCGTTAACTTCATAGTGCCCGCGGTGATCATGAATTTCTTCATCGTTAATCGCCAACCGGCAGCACTTACTGAAACCGTTTGGCTCAAGCGGGGCGCGCGGCGGATTATCGTGCTGTTTTTAATTACCGTTGCCATTTCGGTACTCTGCCACTCGGTTCTGCATCTGCCGCCGGCTATGGGCATGATGTTTGGTCTGGGGCTTTTGCAATTCTTTGGCTACTACCTGCGTCGCAGCCTGCCGCGTTCGCTGGAGCGCAAGCGGGAGCGCTATTCGCGCCGGGGTGACTGGAAGAAACTTGAGCAACTAGGTAGCGTGGTACCGTTTGATATCTTTAGCCGTATTGCCCGTTCAGAGTGGGACACCCTGCTGTTTTTCTACGGGGTTGTGCTTAGCGTGGGCGGTCTTGGCTTTATGGGTTACTTAGCTCTGCTGTCTGAAACCCTTTACGGCGGCTGGAACCCGGTATGGGCTAACGTGGTGCTAGGGCTTATCTCCGCGGTAGTCGATAACATCCCGGTCATGTTTGCGGTGCTCTCTATGGCGCCGGATATGTCGGAAGGCAACTGGCTGCTGATTACGCTAACCGCTGGCGTGGGGGGCAGCTTGCTCTCCATGGGGTCAGCTGCAGGCGTGGCCCTGATGGGTCAGGCGCGCGGTATCTATACGTTTGCGGTTCACCTGCGCTGGGTGCCGGCTATTTTGCTGGGCTACGCGGCGAGTATCGCGACACACCTATGGATTAACGCGTCGCTGTTTTAAGTGATCAATTAGTACGGCATTAAAAACGCCCCTTACCGGTAACGGTAAGGGGCGTTTTAATAACAAAGCATCTAAAAGGCTAACTGACAGACAAACCTTAAAAGCGTTTCACTAAACGACAAGCTCAGTCTTACAGGTCGTGGCCGGTAATAACCTGGCAGATATCTGCAAAACTGCGTGCCATGGGAACCACGGTGCTTACTTCCTTGCCGACTGCATTTTGAATATCGGTTGCTGAGATTAAGCCACGGATGGTCAGTTCATGCTGAGCATCGTGCTGGGTAATTAGCAGGTGCTGTTCGGTCACGCCTTCCATGATGAGCACAAGGTCTTCAATTGTCAGCGCGGAAAGCTGCTCATATGTCATGGCGCTAAGTTTGTTCCAGGGCGTCATGATCATGTCAGCGGTAATCTCGTTACGATCAAGATTACGCTGCTGCATGGCCAGGTTAATGCGCCGTGTGCCGATCACTTCTTTAGAGGTCAGAATACCGATGCAGTGGTCTTGTTTATCGGTGACAAATAAAAGACGCACACCGCTGTAGCGCATTTTAAGATGCGCTTCATCGATTGGGGTATCTGCCGCGACCGATTGGGGCTTCAAGCTTTGAAAGTCGGTAAGTACTTCTATCGCTGAGCTTTCGGTAGTTAAACGCTTGGCGCTCGGAGATGTCAGGCGCGGTGTTGAGCTAAATTGAATTAATGATTTAGGTGAAAAAGCCACTTGGTTCATCAGGGTACTCCCGTTATAAGTGGCCAACGGCTTTCTAACCATTGGCCTAGTACCTTCAGAGTCACAGCTAATTCTTATCAGAACCTTAAGGCATGAAAACTATTCTGAGGGCCCGTAACGTTTAAGCGTTACGTTAACGCGCAACCCGCCGCCTGACGCATCATCGAATGTCAGCGTGCCACCATGTTGGGCGACTACCCGTTCAACAATGGATAGCCCCAATCCTGAACCTGCGCCAGGACCTGCCCGGTGAAAGCGCTCCGTTACCGCCTTACGTGCTCCTGGCGGAATTCCTGGCCCCTGATCATCGACAATCAACGTGATGTTCTCCTCGGCAGCGTTAAGATATACCTGTATCGCACCCTGGGGCGGTGAGTGCTGTATGGCATTACCTACCAGATTCTGGATTAACGTACCCAGCGCGCCAGGCACCTCGTTCAATGTCCACTGAGCCGTTTCATCGGCTTCTAGCTGCAGCGTCTGTTGCTGTTGCCGAGCCAGGGGAAGCAGTTTGGCAAGCGCATCGCGAACCTCAAATAATGCGTCCACCGAGCGTAAAGGTGGGCTTTCCTCATCGGGGTCAAGGCGTGCCAGGGTGAGGAGCTGGCTGACCAAGTGCGTCGCCCGGGCGACCCCCTGGCGCAAGTAAACCAGCGATTCCTCACGATCCTGCGGGCTTTCAGCGGTTAACGCGTTTTGAGCATGTAGATCAAGTACGGCAAGTGGGGTGCGAAGCTCGTGCGCGGCATCGGCAATAAAGCGCTTTTCACGTTCACGCAGGCGCTGAATCCGCATCAATAAACGGTTAAGCGCGCCGGAAATAGTGGCCAGCTCATAAGGTAGTGGTGAGAGTTTAAGCGGCTGAAGGTTATGCGGATCCCGATTGCGAATCTGTTCCGCCATACGCGACAGCGGTGAAAGCCCCCAACCGATACTCCACCACAGCAGCGTGGCCAGAACGATCAAACCGATAAATTCAGGCAGCAGCGTGCGCAGCGCCACCCGCCTGACCAAGCTCAAACGTACGTCATCTCGTTCGGCAACGATCACCCGCCGCGTGCTCTCATCAAGCGGTAGCGTATAGGTTTGCCAGGTTTGTTCATGGTATTGCTGCCTGGAATAGCCTTTCTGGGCGGCGGCAAGGGGCACTAGCGGCGCATCGGCTGAGCGAAGCAGCAGCGTGTCTCCCTCCCAAAGCTGAAACACTAGTGCATCGGGGGTGCGCGGCTCGGTCTGTAAGGTATTTTCCACACTTTGCAGCAGCGCCTGCTGATAGGCGGGTGGAATCGGCGCCTGCATAAGCTCACCTAAAAGGTTGGCGTGCCGGGCGAGGCTAGCATCGTGTAGCTGCTGGATTTCATGGGTGGCGTAACGATAGCTGACTACGCTAATCACCATGATACTGAGCAGAAACAGCAGCAGCGTAAGGCCTAGCGTGCGCCGACGAATAGAGTTCACCGATCGCCTCCGTGCGGCGTTTTATCCATCACATAACCAATCTCGCGTAGCGTGCGGATCACTTCGGGAAACAGCTTGCGCCGCAAATGATGGATATGAACCTCAATGGCGTTGCTTTCCACATCCTCATCCCAGCCATAAATCAGGCTGGTCAGCGTATCTCGGGTAAACACTCGGTCAGGGTGGCCCATGAATTCTTGTAGCAGGGTAAATTCACGCCGCGAAAGGACAATTGTTTTGCCCTGATAGCTGACGCTCAGTGTTAAAGGATCCAACCGAATACCTCGGCATTCCAGGTGGCTATCCAACTGCCCCTGGCTGCGGCGTAGCAGGGCGCGAAGGCGCGCCTTTAGCTCCTCCACTTCAAAGGGCTTGACCAGATAGTCGTCGGCCCCGGCATCAAGCCCGGCAATACGGTCGTTAATACCGTCGCGAGCGGTCAGCACCAAAATAGGGATCTGGCTTCCGTGGCGGCGCACGGCCTTGATAATTTGCAAGCCATCCAGGCCCGGCAAGCCTAAATCGAGTATCACGGCATCAAACGGCTCGGACTCTTTAAGTGCTATAAGTGCACTGTTGCCATTATCCAATTGATCGACCGTATAGTGCTCCGGCTTGAGCGCCAAGCGAATGCCCGAAGACAAGCTGGCATCATCTTCAACCAGCAATATGCGCATGGTGTCAGCTACTCCTGTAACGGCCCTGGTTAAGAAATAACAAAAGGTAGCATCGTTAGGGGGAGTCAGTCAGGATTAACGTCAACGTAAGCAATCCAATGGCGCTTTAATTAATGATAACACCGACTGCCTGCAGCACTTGTGTGGCTGTCTGCCCTTCAACGCATCGGCGTGAAGCGTTGCTGCACTTGGCGGCTGTCCATGAACCGGCGCTACAGCCGATGCTGCAAACCGCCTTACAGTCGGCCAAGCAAGCCGATGCCTGGGAGGGGCTGTGGGTCTCTCAGCAACAGGGTCGTATTGATGGCGCTATCTGGGTACAGCTACTTGGCAATACCACGGCGCAGCTATGGCTTCCCCGCCAGCAAGGCCCCGTTGCACAAACGCTGTTACGTGCTGCTTATCGCTGGATAGCTGAGCAGGGGATAACGTTTTGCCATACGGTGTTACCGCCTAGCCATTATGCCTGGGAAGCAACGCTTCTCGCCCACAGCATGTCGCGCTTGGCTGAGCTGCATTACCTGTCGGGCAGTATAACCTCCTCGCTAGCCTCATCCGCCAATAAGCCAGCGGCCATTCAGCTACAGGCTTTTACAGAACTGGACGAATCGGCGCAAAAGGCGTTAATCGATGACGTTAGCCAGGAGTCTCTAGATTGTCCGGGCTTACGCGAAGCGTTGTCTTCTGAAGCCTTGCTGGCCGGTTTTTATCAAAAGGCGCCTGAAGCACCCCATCACTGGTATAGCGTTCACGTGGCGGGACAATCGGTGGGCGTACTACTGCTCTCATCCCTTAGAGAGCGCTGCTGGGAGCTTTTATTAATGGGCGTGATGCCTGAGTGGCGAGGCAAGGGTATCGGACGAGAAATGTTACAGGCGGCCTTTCACTTGGCAGCACAAGACGGCGCGACCGAGATGATGCTAACGGTTGATGTCCTCAATACGCCCGCCCTGCGTCTTTACCAGCGGGCAGGGCTTGCCCGCTATGCTCAACAGCGGTTGCTTGCCTGGAAAGCGCCGCTTAGTCCTTAAGAACAAGTCCTTAAGAACAAGCCCTTAAGAACGAACTCTTAAGAACGAGCTCTTAAGAATCGATGTCCTCTATATTAGTAAAAGCAACAGCTGGATACCTTAAATAGTTGATATGGCTAATAAATTTAAGTAAGCCATTAGCAATATTAGCCAACGTTTTGATTTTTCTTCTATACTGGGGGCTGCACTCAGGAATACTTTTCAATCATGGAGGAAAAAATGAAAATTCTACTGTGGATTATTATCTTTATTTTTGCGGTCGGCCTGCTGACCTTAACCGGCGTTTTTAAGCTTATTTTCTAATTAAGTCTCGTCAAAGCTCATGTTTCACATGAGCTTTTTAGCTTTTGTAATTGTAAATACTATTTCTATCGCTCGCTTAGTCACCTGACGTTAACAACTGGCGCCATGCCCACTAGAAACAAGGCATACTATTTTCTATTGGATGGGCTGTTATCGGTAGCGATTAAAGACGTTACGGGTATGGCGACTCACAAGGCAAGCCGTGGGTAGGCTAAAGGGGGCTAGGTGAATTTTAAATACATTGCATGCGTGATTACGGCTTTGGCGTTGTTGCCAGCCAGTACGATGGCTGATGACGAGGCGGCAGCTGAACGCGAAGCGTTGGCTAAACGGTTGGCACCCGTGGGGCAGCTATGCCTGGAAGGGCAGACGTGCACGTCGGCTGAGGAACTCCTGGCCGAGGTGGATGATTCCCCAACGGCTGTTGAAGATCCCAGTGTCGCCGAGGTGCCCGAGCACGACGGGGAAGCACTTTATGCCCAGGCAAGCTGCGGTGCCTGTCATGCGGCGGGCATTGCGGGCGCCCCGGCCACGGGCGACAGTGCCGCCTGGACTGCGCGGCTCACCAAAGGAAAGGGCGAGCTGTACGCCAATGCGATTAACGGCCTTGGTGCCATGCCGCCCAAAGGAGGCCGGTTTAACTTTAGTGACGACGAAATTAAAGCAATCGTCGACTATATGATCAGCGAAGTCGAATAAGTTATCCACAGGCAAGTTAATAAGTCTGCCTGTGGATAATTTATATGTGGTTAGAAAGACTGCTGCTTAGTGCGCGTCTTCAGCCTCTAACGCTAAGTTTAATAACCTCAACCTAATAAAGAGCGCAGCCCGGCAATTGCATCTTTGCCGCGCTCTTGTTTTTTATCTGGATCTTCCTTGTCGGCGCGGCCTTCCCATTCCAGATCCTCCGGGGGGAGTTCCTCTAAAAAGCGGCTGGGCTGACAGTCCATCAGCTCGCCATAGGCTTTGCGCTGGCGGGCAAGCGTAAGCGTTAACGTGCGCCGCGCGCGGGTAATACCCACATAGGCCAGGCGGCGCTCTTCTTCTACCGTGCCCATTTCGATCGCGTTGCGGTGGGGCAGCAAGTCCTCTTCCCAGCCCATCAGATACACGTGAGGAAACTCAAGCCCCTTTGACGCGTGCATGGTAAGGAGCTGCACACGGTCGGAATCATCCTCTTCGGCCTGCTGCTCCAAAATATCGCGCAGTACCAGCCGGGAAATAGCGGCCTCTACGCTATCGGTTTCGGTAGCCTCGGAGGCAGTATCCTCTTCCGGGTCGCGGTTAAGCGATTTTTCGAGCTGATCAATCAATATCCATACGTTGGCCATACGGCGCTCGGCGATCGTCGGCGCACTGGCGTTCTGATAAAGCCACGCCTCGTAATCCATATCGCGCAGCATGTCACGAATGGCCGCGATCGCATCGCCCTGATCCATCCGCTTGCGCACACCATCGATAAAGTGGGTAAAGCGCGAAAGCCGCTCTACCGCGCGGGTCGGCAACACCTGCTCGAGGCCCAGCTCATGGCAGGCGGCGAACAGCGAAATCGAGCGCTCGGTGGCGTAGTTGGCAAGCTTTTCAACCGTGCCTGGGCCGACTTCGCGGCGCGGCACGTTAACGATGCGTAAAAAGGCGTTATCGTCGGCAGGATTAATTAGCAGACGCAGGTAGGCCATGGCGTCCTTGATCTCGTTACGCGAGAAAAACGACGTGCCGCCGGAAAGCTTGTAGGGAATCTGGTAATGCTGCAGCTTGAGTTCCAGCAGCCTTGCCTGAAAGTTACCCCTATAAAGTACGGCGAAATCCCGCCACTCGGCCTTCTCTTTGATGCGCCGGGTGAGCATTTCGCTGGCCACCCGCTCGGACTCCGCCTCTTCGTGGCGATTGACAATCACTCTGATTGGCGCGCCGTCGCCCATATCCGACCACAGCGTCTTGTCGTAGACGTGGGGGTTGTTGGCAATCAGGGTATTGGCGGCGCGCAGGATGGTGGCGGTCGAGCGGTAGTTCTGCTCCAGCTTGATCACCTTGAGCCGCGGAAAATCCTCGCCCAGAGTCACCAGGTTTTCCGGCCGTGCGCCGCGCCAGGCATAGATTGACTGATCGTCGTCGCCCACCACGGTAAAGGTCGAGCGCTCGGCCATCAGAAGCTTTACCAGCAGGTATTGGGAGACGTTGGTGTCCTGATACTCATCCACCAGCATGTAGTGGATCTTGCGCCGCCAGCGCTCCAATGCCTCGGCATCGTTTTTGAGGAGTACCACGGGCAGCAGGATCAGGTCGTCGAAATCCACCGCGTTGTAGGCTTTCAGGTGGCGGTTATAGGCCTCGTACACCCGCGCAGCGAAATGCTCATCGTCATCCGCCGCAAAGGAAAGCGCGTCACCCGGCAGCACCAGATCATTTTTCCAGGTGGAAATCTTGCTCTGTACGGTGTTGATCTGCTCGGCGTCGACCTGAGCATCCTTGTTCATCAGATCGCGCAGCAGCGCCTTGGCATCTTCCGGGTCGAACAGCGAAAATCCCGGCTTATAGCCCAGGGTTTTTAGCTCGCCGCGAATAATATTGAGGCCCAGCGTGTGAAAGGTCGACACCGTCAGGCCATGGCCCTCTTTGCCCTTGAGCATCTGTCCGACACGCTCTTTCATCTCGCGAGCGGCTTTATTGGTGAACGTGACCGCGGCGATTCGGCGCGCGCTCATCCCGCATTCTTGGACCAGATAGGCAATTTTAGTCGTGATAACGCTGGTTTTACCGGACCCGGCCCCTGCCAGCACCAAGCACGGGCCATCAATGTAGCGCACGGCTTCCTGCTGGCGCGGATTAAGGCCCTTGATGCGGGTTAAGATGTTTTGTGGGGTCGATGGCGTCATTAGGCACGTTATCCTTTGCGGTTTTTCATCTACAATCAGCCGTTTCTACGCGCACAACATGGATAGGCAGGTGGTGATGTTTGAAGTAGCGCTGTTTGAACCACGCATGGCGCCCAATACGGGTAACATCATGCGCTTGGTCGCCAATAATGGCTGTCGTTTGCACTTAATTGAGCCGCTCGGCTTTGATCTTGAAGAAAAAAAGCTGCGCCGCGCCGGGCTCGACTATCGTGACCTGGCCAATGTGACTCGTCATGCTGATTTTGCCGCGTTTCAAAAAGCCATGCCGGGGCGGCGAATCTGGGCAATTACCACCAAAGGCACGCGGCCCCACAGCGAGGCTGATTTTGCACCGAGAGATGTGCTGCTGTTTGGCTCTGAAACCGCCGGGCTTTCTGCTGAGGTGCATCAAGCGCTGCCAGACGCCCAAAAGCTGCGTATTCCCATGCAGCCCAATAACCGCAGCCTCAATCTTTCCAACGCGGTGGCTATTGTGAGCTATGAGGCGTGGCGCCAGCAAGGTTTTGCTGGCGCACTTGCCACCTGACTAGGCGGCAATGCCGTAGCGGTCGCGATAGGCGCGCACGGCTTCCGCGTAGGCGAGCATTTCACCACCGGCATGCTCTTCAAGGTAAGTGAGCACTTGCTCAAGGGTGACGATACTTACGACCGGCATGCCGTACTCAGACTGAACTTCCTGGATGGCACTTTGTTCGCCCTGGCCACGTTCCTGGCGATCAAGAGCAATCATTACACCGCCGGCGCGGGCGCCGCTTTGCTCAATCAGACCCATGACCTCACGGATCGCAGTGCCCGCGGTAATTACATCGTCAATGATCAAAATATCGCCGGCAAGCGGCGCACCTACAATATTGCCGCCTTCGCCGTGGGTTTTGGCTTCTTTACGATTAAAGGCGTAGGGCATATCCAGATCGTGGTGGTCGGCAAGCGCTGCCGCGGTGACCGCCGCCAACGGAATGCCTTTGTAGGCAGGGCCAAACAGCACGTCGGCTTTCAAACCGCTGTCCACAATAGCCTGGGCATAAAAACGCCCTAGCTTGGCAAGCGCACGGCCCGTCTGGAACAAGCCTGCGTTGAAAAAGTAAGGACTCACTCGTCCTGATTTCAGCGTAAATTCACCAAACTTAAGAACGCCCTGCTCAATGGCAAAAGCAATGAATTCGCGCTGGTAGGTTTGTAAAGTGGTAGCCACGGCGTTCCTCATAAGGCAGTAGGGGTAAGTCGGCACGAAGGCAACAATAAAACACAGGTAAATAGCAAGAATTGGTTTGTCTATTTACCCAAACGTCTAAACGTCGGGTATCATACAGCAGCGACGCAAAAGGGACGATTTATGAAAATTGCCAGCATCAATGTTAATGGTATACGTGATGCCGTCGACCGTGGCTTCCTGGACTGGCTGGCTCAGCAGGACGCCGATGTGGTTTGCGTGCAGAACATCAAGGCAAAAAGTTTTGAATTGGATGACCATATTCTTTATCCGGAAGGCTATGAAGGCTATTTCCTGGATGCGGAAGAGGATGGTTTTTCCGGTGTTGGGCTTTACTGCCGTAAAATCCCCAAGGCGATCATGTATGGTCTGGGCTTTCCACAGTGTGATCACGAAGGGCGCTTTCTGCAGGCGGATTATGACCGCTTCAGTATCGCTACCTTTCTGATGCCTGATGGCAGCGATCAGAAAGCCAAACAGGCGTTTATGGATCAGTACCAGGAATACCTGACGAAGATGTCGCGCAAACGGCGCGAGTACATCATCTGCGGTACCTGGAATATTGCCCATAAAACGGTTGATCTGGCCAACTGGTCTGATAACCAGCTAACGTCTGGTTTTCGCCCGGAAGAACGCGCCTGGATGGATCAGGTGCTCGGCCCAACCGGGTTTATCGACACCTTCCGCGAAATCAATCGCGATGCAGGTGAGTACACCTGGTGGCCGAAGCTCGACCAAGATGTACCGCGTAGCCGTCAGGAAGGCTGGCGGATCGACTATCAGTTAGTCGGCCCCAACTTCCGTCGTCACGTGGTCGACGCATGGATCGATAAAGAGGCGACTTTCTCCGAGTACGCCCCGCTAATTGTCGAGTACGATCTCGCCCTTTAAGCATCTTTCCCGCGTCGTCGTTACCAATGAGCCGACCCAGAGGTCGGCTCATTGCGTTGGCGATTAAAACGCTTAACCGCGAATCCCCAGCGCCTCACGCTGGTGTTCACGCAGCTCGCTGCCCGCTTTTTCAGCTAAATCCAGCATGGCGTTTAGCTCGGCACGGTTAAATGCGCCCGCCTCAGCAGTGCCCTGCACTTCAATCAGCTCACCGCCTTCGGTCATGACCACGTTCAGGTCAGTATCCGCCTTGCTGTCCTCGGGATAGTCGAGATCCAGCACTGGCGCGCCTTTATAAATACCTACTGAAATCGCGCTCACCAGCTGCTTGAAGGGGTCGCTTTTGATTTTCTTCTCGCGCTGCAGGTAACGAATCGCGTCCACCAATGCTACGCAGCCACCGGTAATCGAGGCGGTACGGGTGCCGCCATCGGCCTGAATCACGTCGCAATCCACGGTAATCGTGAATTCGCCCATCTTTTTCAGGTCGACTGCCGCGCGCAGGCTACGCCCAATCAGGCGCTGAATCTCCAGGGTGCGGCCACCCTGCTTTCCACGTGCCGCCTCACGCCCGCTGCGCGAATGGGTTGCCCGAGGCAGCATGCCGTACTCGGCCGTTATCCAGCCCTGATTTTTGCCCCGCAGCCAACGCGGCACGCCCGCTTCTACGCTGGCATTACACAGCACCTTGGTATCGCCAAATTCCACCAACACGGATCCCTCGGCATGGCGGGTGTAATCGCGGGTCAAGCGAATTTCACGGAGCTGGTTGGCTTCGCGGCCACTGGGGCGAACAACATCAGGACGCATAGCACCTCACAATAAGCGCGTTATTAAGAAAAGGCCGCCATTGTACACGTCTTAACGTTCAAACCCGCGCTTATCGGGTAGACTGAGATAAATGCGTTTTTAACAGGATGAACCCATGGCCACTTCAAGTCGCGTACACAGCATGACCGCATTTGCCCGCACCGAGAAGGCCGCTCCTTGGGGCACGCTGCAAGTCGAAATTCGCTCCGTTAATCAGCGCTACCTGGAGCCCCATTTTCGCCTCCACGAAAGCCTGCGTGATCTTGAACCTGTTCTGCGCGAAACCCTGCGTACCCGCCTGGCACGAGGCAAAGTAGAGTGCAGCGTGCGCTTTGAAAGCGCTGAAACCGTGCAGGCCCCGGCGGTTAATACCACTCGCTTAGCCGCTATCGTTGAGGCGCTCAATGCCGTGCAGCAGCAGGTGCCCTGCGCTCTGGCGCCTACGGCGCTTGAACTGCTAAATCAGCCGGGCGTAATGGAAACCCAGCACCTGGACCAGGATGCCATCAAAACGGCCGCCAAGGCGCTGTTTGACCGAGCGCTGAATGAGTTGATCGACGCCCGCGCCCGGGAAGGCGAAAAGCTCGCCGAGATGATCGCCACTAGGCTAACGGCGGTAAATGAGCAGGTCGCTACGGTTAAAAGCCTGCTGCCGCAGATTCTGGAACGCCAGCGCGCCCAGCTGCTGGAACGCCTGGAAATCGCCAAAACCGAACTCGACCCCCAACGCCTGGAAGCCGAGCTAGTGCTGGTCGCCCAAAAGGCCGATGTAGATGAAGAGCTCGACCGCTTAACCACCCACGTAGGTGAAGTCAGCCGTCAGCTCGCTGAAAAAGGCCCCAAAGGCCGCCGTCTGGATTTCCTGATGCAGGAACTTAACCGCGAAGCCAACACGCTCTCGTCCAAGTCTGTGGTGGCTGATACGACGCGTTGTGCGGTGGAACTTAAAGTGTTAATTGAGCAGATGCGGGAGCAGATTCAGAATATTGAGTGATGTCCACGATTTTTCATTTAATCATATAAGATACTATTATACTTAAATTTTTATTTAAGCGTTGTCTACGCTTGTCTACTGAACTCCAGCTTAAGCCGCCGTCAAGTGGGTAGTAAAATGGGTAGTAAAATGTCATTCTTACCCATCGAGGAAGCAGCGTTTGTGGAAGTACTACCCACTTCGAACGCAGGTGCTCTACGCCGCCGTGAAACATGGCAAAAATCTTAAGCGTTAGCGGAGGTGAGAGGATGGGAAGCTTTACTGCTAAGAAGGCCCAGTCACTGATCAGGGAAGCCAAGCCGGGGCGCTATGGTGATGGCAACGGCTTGTACTTGATGATTCCTAAGGCAGGCACTGCCTACTGGATGTGCCGCTATACGTTCGCGGGTAAGCGTCGTGGCATGACACTGGGTAAATGTTCTTACCTGTCCCTCGCTGAAGCTCGTGAACAAGTAGTTGAAACCCAGAAGGCGATTCGTAGCGGCACAGACCCTCTTACAGAGCGCAAACGTGAAGAAAAGATAACAATCAGCACAGTTCAGGATCTGTTTGACGATTGGTATCAGGAGCTAGAGAAGCGCCTTAAACATCCTAGTATCCCAAAACGCGTATTTGAAAGAGATATTGCTCCCGCCATTGGCGTAATGACATTGAATAGTGTTACCCCGATGGATATCCGAACCATCGTCAGAAAAGTGACCAATAGCGGTCGGCCAACCATTGCAAACGATGCTTTGATGTATCTGAAACAGCTCTTTAATCATGGCATCAAGCTGGGTCTTCTTACCTATAACCCTGCTTCTGCCTTCAACGTCAATGATGCGGGTGGGGTCGAAAAAAGCCGCGATAGAGCACTGAGCATAGACGAACTCAGCTTTGTCTTTGCTGTGTTCAGGGAGAACCGCACTAGCTTTACGCGTGACAACTATCTCGCTTGCGCTTTACTCGTTGTACTAGGAATACGCAAAACAGAGCTTACAGAAGCTAAATGGTCTGAATTTGACCTGATCAATGCGAAATGGAATTTACCCGGAAAGCGCAGTAAATCGGGTGTTGGTATTGCTATTCCGCTGCCGCCACAAGTTATAGATTGGCTGGAAGAACTGCAGATTCGTGCTTGTGGCTCGCCGTATTTGTTTCCGAGTCGTCGCAGCAGCAAGCAGCCTCATATGGGCAAGGACACACTGAATCGCGCCATTGCCAAGCTATTTGGTAAAGAACCTGGCAAGAAGAAGCAGCCCGAGAACAGAATGGGCGATCTCGCCGAGTTTACCGTGCATGACCTTCGGCGTACCTGCCGCAGCTTGTTAGCTGAAGCAGGTGTGCCTAGCCATGTGGCTGAACGTTGTTTGAATCACAAGCTTAAGGGAGTGGAGGGTATCTATGACCGTTACGACTATTATGAAGAGCGAAAACAGGCTTTGATCAAGGTAGCAGAGTTGGTTGAGCCTGCCATTAACAAAGTGCCAAAAATACCTTAAGCATTTTGTGGGGCAATCAGGGCGCTAACTTTTGGCCAGTATGTTTGGCACAGCGCCAGCAACAGCAAGGCCAGCATTGTGACCAGCCAGACGCCCAGGAAATGAATCGATACCGCCATAGCCAGCGCATAGGCCACAAGCGTCCAGGCGGTATTGCCGCGTTCGGACATACCCGAGAAGCGTAATCGCATGGCCGACAGTGGCAGAGCCACGCCTAATCTTGTGGCCAGCAGCACAATCATGCCGATAAAGAACGCCGCCGAGCCAATATCTTGAGGGGCTCCAGACGGAGGTGACGCGCTATGCATGATGCCTTGAAACCCTAACCTCGCTGTAATTACCGCAAATGCCAACAGCGATTCAATAAGTCAATAATCTGGCAAGCGCAGGCTAATACATGTGATTATGGGGGCGCCTCACCAGTCGTTAAAGCATCAATTTCAAGCGATACGTCACCGACGTTCTCAAAGCTGGCTTCAATGCGTTGACCTGGATACGCCTCAAACATACCTGTCCAAGAGCCTGTACTGATTACATCTCCTTCGGCTAGCCCCCACCCAGTGTGCTCAGCATGCATAGCCAACCAAGGAAGTAGCGATATGGGATCTCCCATTGGGTGTCGAAATGCCAAGCCTGGTAAAACTTGATTATTGACTCGAACAGACAGCGCGCTGTCAGCAAAACGCGACTGCCAAGGCCCTGCTACCCCCTCGCCTATGATCAATCTTCCATGCATCTGCAAGTCTGCCAAGAGAAAGGTCCGCGGTAACTGCTGCCAGTTGGCAGCTCGCACATCGAAGAGTTCGATGGCCGCTAGTGTTTCTCCTATTGCCAAGGCGGCTTCGCTGCGCCGACACCCAGAGTAAAGCGGCCGCTTGAGACGCACGGCCAGCTCGACCTCAATGCCGAACAGACTGAAGCAATCGGTCTTACTTAACCGTGTTGGCGAAGCCATCAAGCAATGATCAGGAATAGGTGCTGCTGTTACCGGGCCTATACCAAGCTTCCAAGCACGCGGACGCCCCTCGGCCCACCAGTTCATTGTCTTCCCCAGAGCGGCCTGTACGGCATAGGCGTCGGCATCGCTTTGCGGCGCCAGCCGCTGTGCTTTTTCTGGCGTTATTAATGAGCCACCTCGCCACACAGTCTCCAGCGCTTCGGTGAGCTCGGTAATGTTCGAGTGGCTTACCACGCATCACCTACCGATGGCCGTGGCTTGGGCCGCGCCGGTTCGGGGAGCGCGCAGTGCAGGAACTCACCGCGCCCGGCGCTGCCTATATAGTCGCCATCGCGCCACACCACCTCGCCACGTGACAGCGTCAGGGCTGGCCAGGCCGTCACCGGGATGCCTTCGTAAGGGGTGTAATCCACACCGTGATGGAGGTCGCTGTTGCGGATGCGTCGATCCAGACCAGTCTCCCAGATCACCAGATCAGCATCTGCGCCTACGGCGATCGAGCCCTTGCGCGGGTAGAGACCATACATGCGAGCAACATTAGTGGCGGTGAGCGCCACGAACTGCTGCATGGTCAAGCGGCCCGTCTCCACCCCGTGGCTGAATAGTAGGGCGAGACGCGTTTCGAGCCCTGGGATGCCATTGGGAATACGTTCAAAGCTGGCGTCACTGCCAGCAGCGAACTTGCCTTGGGGGCCATCGAATGTGAACGGTGCATGATCCGATGAAAATATCTGGAAGGCGCCGCTCTCCAGTCCATCCCAGACCACTTGTTGATTGGCTTTGTCGCGAGGCGGCGGACTGCAGATGCATTTGGCACCATGCTGATCATCGTCATTAATACCGAGGTCGTCAGCTGTCAGAAATAAATACTGAGGGCAGGTCTCGGCATAGATACGCAGGCCGTGGCTGTGCGCCCAGCGCAACTGCTCTATCGCCTCCCTCCCTGAGACATGTACGATCAGAATCGGTACATCAACAAGCTCGGCGTAGGCGATGGCGCGATGGGTGGCCTCGCGTTCTACTAGCATTGGCCGCGCCTCGGCGTGGTAACGGGGTGCGGTGTGACCATGAGCGAGCAGACGTTCGGTGAGCCAAGCGATACAGTCAGCATTCTCGGCATGCACCATGACCATGGCACCATACTCACGTGCCACCGCTAGGACGTCGATGATTTCGCGGTCTGACAACTTCAGATCGTCATAGGTCATATAGATCTTGAACGAGGTGTAGCCTTCGCGGATCAGCGCTGGCAGCTCATTGGTCAGTACCTCTGGGGTCGCATCAGTCACTATTAGGTGGAAGGCGTAGTCAATACACGCTTTACCTTCGGCACGCTGGTGATAGTCATCGACTGCGGCACGCAAGCTTTGGCCTTTTTGTTGGCAGGCGAATGGAAATACCGTGGTAGTGCCGCCACATGCAGCCGAGCGGGTCCCTGTGAGGAAGTCGTCAGCCATCACCGAGCCATCGGAGGTCGGCTGATCCAGGTGGCAGTGACCATCAATGCCGCCAGGCAGTACCCAGCGTCCTGCCGCATCGATCTCTTCCTTCCCCGCTGCCAGAGCATTGCCTAAAGCAACAATTATCCCGTCGCGAATGCCAATATCGGCGTCAAAAACATCGGCGGCGGTGGCACAGCGCGCACGACGAATAACTAGATCGAACTCAGCCATTTTAAAGATTACCTTATTTATGTTCAGGGCGTGCTTAGCCGTCCGATTAACTGGCCTAGTGCAGGCGATAAGCCTTGCCAGCTTTTTTCAGGAGGTGGAGCGTAGCTTCCCGCCGTCGCTTTATAAGGATTAAGTCGTGCCAGCAGTTCCGCCTGATGAACGGCACAGCTCACGCCATCAACAACGGGCACTGGAATCCGCTCTGCTACGCTGCGTGCTAACCCTGCTAGCGGCGCGCCAGCAATAATCAACACATCGGCCCCATCTTCGCGTACGGCGGCTTCGCACAGCGCCACTAGCTGTTCACCTTTGTCCTGCTGAACACTGCCAATATTGTGCAGCGGTTCGTCTAAACTTCGAATACTTGCCAGTCGCGAGGCCATCCCGTAGCGGTCAACGGTTTCGCTGTACCAGGCACGAATACGCCGCGAAATCGCCACTATGCCGATGCGGCCGCCCAGCATAGCGGCACTCATCAGCGCACTCTCCGTAAGCCCCACCACAGGGATCGGCAGCATTTCACGGGCGGCTTCTAAACCAGGGTCGCCAAAGGCTGCGATGATGGCGGCATCATGTCCTGCATAGTGTTCAGCAAGCTCGTTCAATGTCGCATAAGCCCCGACTGCTGCTTCAGCGCGGGTTTCGATATAGGCCACCCCAAATGCAGCTGTGCGCAGGGACAGTTGTGTATCGCTGCTTGCCGAGCGCTTCGCCTCAGCAGAGATAAGGTCGGTGACACTTTGAGAAATATTGGGATTAACAATCAGTAGCTTCATAATGAGCTCTCCTCTGTTTAAACCTGGATGCCTTAAGTCGTCTGGGCCCGCGCACGCGTCCATAGCGCCTCAGCGGCGTGTTGGGCATCTGCTAATAGTGCGGGCGTATCGGCTAAACAGAGTTCACCCTCCTCAACCACCACTTGGCCGTTACATACCACCATTTCTACATCCCGGCCTTGAGCGGTATGTACCAAGTTGCCCAGGGCATTAATCAGCGGCACTAAGTGCGGGCGACGGAAATCAAACACCACAAGATCAGCGCGTTTACCGGGAGTGAGAGAGCCCAGTTCAGAATCCAGGCCTAACGCTTTAGCACCCCCCAGGGTCGCCATTTCCAACACGTGATGAGGCTGCCAAGTGTCGTTAATCTCGCTTTCTTGCACCCGCCCCATAATCAGTGCCCAGCGCATGACCTCCACCATATCGCCGTGCATATTGTCGGTGCCTAGGGCAAGAGTCGCGCCCGCTGCACGTAATCGCGTGGTGGGGGCTATCCGTCCACCTGTAGCATTGCCACGGGGGATATGGGCAATGTTGGTGCCTGTGCGGCCAATGCGCTCGATATCGCTGTCGGTAACGTACATACAGTGTGCGGCGGTAAAGCGCGGGCCTAGCAGCCCCACATCTTCCAGCAGCTCACTAGGTGTCATACCGTCACGCTCTACTACCCGACGGTTTTCTTTAACGCTTTGGGAAAGGTGGCCATTAACGTGAATACCCAATGCATCACGGGTATTGGCGACTTTGGCTAATAAAGCACGGGAGCAGGTATCAGGGGCATGGGCAGCAAGCTCTACGCCTAGTCGGCCATCTAACTTTCCCTGCCAGCGCTCGTGAAGCGCGATGGCTTCATTCAGCGTTCGCTCGCCAATCACATCGCGGTGCTCCCAAACCCCTTCGTGCACACGGCTGAAATCAACATCGTGGATACGACCGCAGGTAATCACCCGCATGCCTAGCTCGCCCATAGCGGGAAGCGTTAAGTCAGCATGCACATAGCTGTCGTTAATCAGTGTTGAGCCAAATAGCAGTGCTTCAGCGGCGCCTAAGCGTGCTAGGGCAACGGCTTCCTCTTCACTTACTTCGTGGCCGTGGGGCACGCCGGGGGTATAGGCTGGTGCGAAGCCCATATCTTCAGCGACACCGCGCACCATGCTCAGGATAGTGTGGGTATGCACATTGACGAAGCCCGGTGTAATCACTCGGCCGGTTAAGTTCATAGTGCGGTGTGCGGGTGGCATCGGCTGTGACGGATCGTTTGGCCCTACCTCCACTAAGCGACCTTGATGAATCACCAGGCGAGCATTCGGAATTTCGCCCAGTTGAGGATCAACCGTCAGCACACGAGCACCATGAATAACCAAATCAGCAGGCTGTTGAGCATCGAATGGTTGCGTCATTATCTGCTCCGGTGACATTTAGTAGCCAAGCGCGCGGGGCAGCGCGGTGACTAACTGAGGGACAAATATGCATAGGGCAAGCACCGCGAACTGGAAGGCCACGAAGGGCAGCGACTCTCTAACAAGCTGCATCATGGGCACTTTGGTGATGCCACTCATGACGAAATAGAGCACACCTACCGGCGGCGTCATCATGCCGACCACTAGGTTGTACATAAACAGAAAGCCGAAATAGAGCGGGTCGATGCCATAGGTAAGCGCAACAGGGGCAAACAGCGGCACCAGCATGATGTAAGCAGCATTAGACTCAATAAGCATGCCAACCAAGACCAGCAGCGCCATGGTCAGCAAAATGAACGTCATCGGATCGCTGGTCAGTTCCTGGATAAAATCAGACAGCATCATCGGCACCATTTCAATGGTGAAGACAAACGTTAGAACTGAAGCAAACGCAATCAACGCGCCGACCATGGCCGAAGTGACCGCGGCACGGTAGAGACAGCCTGGCAAGTCGGAAATTTTCAGCCGCCGTGTAACGACAAAGCCGATAACCGCTGAGTAGACCACGGCGATGGCCGCACCCTCAGTGGCGGTAAAAATACCGCCGACAATGCCCCCCACCACGATGACAGGCATCATGATGATGATCAGTGCGCGCCTTCCTTGATGGAGTACATTGGCTAGATTAAAACGCTCGCCGGTCAGCGCATAGCCCCGCTTCCATGAGATCCAACTGGCAATCCCCATAAAGCCAACGGCTAGCAAAATGCCGGGTAGAATACCGGCAATAAAGAGCCCACCCACCGAGACCGAAGAGCCCGCCATCAACGCATATACGATCATCGCGTTGCTGGGTGGAATCACCGGCCCCAAGTTAGCCGCGGAAGCAATGACAGCCCCTGAGTAAGCATCGGGATAGTACTTACGCAGCGAGGGAACCAAGGTGCTGCCCATCGCGCTGGCACTGGCGACCGCGGCACCGCTGACGGAGGCAAAAATAGTGCCTGAGGTAATCGTTACATGAGCCAAACCGCCATGCATCCGCCCGACCAAGCTATTTGCGAAGGCAATCAATCGATCCATGATACCTGCACGTACCATCAGCTCACCGGCCAACATAAATAGCGGAATAGCCATTAATGGAAAGCTGTTAACCGCGTGCATCATGCGCTGCGGCATGACCACCAGTTCAAAATCGAGCATCCACAGGCCCGCTAGCGAGCCAAACCCAAGCGCAAAGGCCAACGGCATACCGAAAAAAGCCAGTGCTAGAAACAAGCCAATCGCCATCCATGTCATGACAGTTCCTCCCATGTGCGCGATCCACCCCATGCCAGCAGTGCCAAGTGCAAAAAGGCGTGCGCGCCACAAATCAGTACGGCGATATAGTAGATGGCAGAGGTTATAGGCAGTGTCGGCATTAATTCAGGCCAGCGATCTACTGTTGCTACCCACGCGCCGACCATCACCATCATCATTAGCAGCGTTGAAACGCCTGCCATCAGGCGAAACAAAACCTCCTTCAACCAAGCGGGCACCATCATCACAAACAGGTCAATGCCGACATGCACTCCGTGCTTCACGCCATGGGGAATGGCGAGGAAAATCGCCCACACGAAGCACAGCCGTGACAGCTCATCGGCGGCATCTATGGAGGAACCTAGTACGTAGCGCCAGAAAACCTGCAGCGCCACGATAGTAACCATTAACCCCATCACCACCACAATGCCCCAGTAGGTAATGGCATCTAAGCGCTCAACGACCCATTTCGCACGCTGAAAAACGGTGCTTAAATACGGAGGCTCAGGCCCCCGCTTAGTATCATCTTGAGTGGATGCAGAAGTAGTTGTCATAGTTAGCCTCACATTGCTGCTTCAGCTTCCTGGGTGACTAGTTCAATGAATGCCGGATCTATACGCTCTTTAAGGCTTTCAGTAACTTCCTGGGTAGCTAGACGCAGCTCAGCTCTGAGTTCAGGAGAGATAGGGGTAAACTCCATGCCGTCTGCAATTAGCTGTTCACGCCACTGCTCTTCTTCATCGGCGGCAGCTTCACGCTGCCACGCCAATGCATCCGTCATAGCGCCGTCAATAATGGCGCGGTGCTCTTCTGAGAGTCGCTCGTAGCTGCGCTTATTGGCAGCAGCATTGATAAAGTCATAGAAGTGACCGCTGTCGGAGAGATACTCTTGCACTTCGTTAAATCGACGACTGGCGATGATGTTATAGGGGTTCTCCTGACCATCGAGCACGCCTTGCTGCAGGGCAGAATAGAGCTCTGATACATCCATAGATACCGGATTAGCGCCCAGTGCGCGGAAAGTCTGCAGATGAACCTCATTGGGCTGCAGACGGATACGCATGCCAGAAAAATCCTCAACCGAGGTAATCGGACGCAAGCTGTTTGTCACATGCCGGAAGCCCAACTCACCGTATCCGAGATTGACGAACCCAAGCGCTTCCATCTTCTCATCCAACTGTTCACCTACGGGGCCATCCATTACGGCGAATGCCTGTTCACGGCTATCGAACAGGAAAGGCAGGCTCACCGCCTCATACTCAGGTATCGAGCGGGAGAAGTAAGCAATCGAGGTAAAAACGGCAAAGATGGTGCCGGAACGCACCTGGTCGACGTTCTCGGTAGCTCCCCCAAGTTGCATAGCGGGGAACAGATCGATTTGAAGCTCTCCCTCTGATTCACGCTCAACTTGCTCCTTGAACACTTCCATCGCACGTGACACAGAATGGTCCGTTGGGAAGTTACCCGCTATACGCAAACGTTCAGCCGCCTGCAGTGATGAAGAGAAAAGGGTCGCGGCCGTCAGTAATGAGGCCAGCGTCAATAGATTTGTTTTAGAGATCATGGGTAGGCTCCAGCAGTTTTATTGAATCGTTATCGTTTACTCAAGCAGGCGATTACCTGAAAATGAAACAGCAATCCTTATGCCATAGCAATTATTGTCTATCAAAAAAACGCTGTAAAAATCACTTAAGAGACTGATTTTAATTGTAATTTAAAAAGTATAAAATATAGTATAGGATATTGTTTTGTAAATTGCATACAATTGATAAAACACATTGGCGCACCAAAATGACATTAAATATTTTAAAATCGCACAGTTATAGTGCGAAGTTATGATTTCATGTGGTTTTAAGCTCAGTACTACAGTCCATCTTGCCGTTACGGCATACTGAACGCAGTTCTCGACAGGATAAAGGTACCCATGGACGCCGTCCCCACTACCAAGCTAGCCATTGAGCAAATAGCCGAGCGCATTACTGACGCTATCATGGAGCACCGACTGCCGCCCGGTATCAAGCTGGTTGAGGATAAGCTGGCAACCGCCTTTGGTGTTAGCCGCACTAAGATTCGTCAGGCGCTCACCGTGCTTGCGAAAGAAGGGTTGGTGACACTGCACGCCAATCGTGGCGCCTTCGTGACCCGCCCAAGCGCAGCTGAAGCACGTGACTTATTCGCTACTCGCAGGCTTGTCGAGCCCGAGATAGTACGCAATGTCATCGCCCGCGCCTGCGAACATGACTTGGCACGGTTGCGTCAACATTTAGCCGCCGAGGCGAATGCTAGGCAGGAAGGGGATCGTCGAAGGATAATCCGGCTCTCTGGTCAGTTTCATATGCTTTTGGCAGAAGTTAGTGGCAATAAATTTATTGAAAAACTGATGGCTGAACTTTGTCCACTCACCTGCTTGATCATTGCGCTCTATGACTCGCCCCAGACTCCAGCCTGCCCAGATGATGAACATAATCAGATCGTTGAGGCTATCGCACGACAAGATCAAGAAACGGCTATTCATCTTATGCTGCATCATCTGGCACATATCGAGAGCGCACTGGAGCTTGATGTGGCGCCTAAGCTAGATATCCAATGGGAAACTCTTTATGGGTAAGTATATTTCTTTGTTCTCATAATTATTTCTCTTGCCTTTTATACGCAATATAGCGGTTCCCGGCCAAGCAATGAGCAGCGAATCAATGTCAACTTTTCAGAATTGAGGCTTTTCGTAAAGTGCTGAACAATAGTGGGAAAAGGCGAATATCCCACCCTTTTTAAAATCTATATCACTCCTATGCATCCACACCCTGAATACCTTCCCGCTGCATAGGAGCTTAGTTATGCCCCCACCCTGCAAGCGTTGTACATCAACGCGCATGCTAAACCTTAATAATGCCCAGCGTATTAGTATCTTGGGCAGCACCCTTGTGGGCGGTGCCATTGGCGCATGGCGCGCGACAGCGACAGCTGGGTCGCTAGCTGCTTCCATCACTCGCTCCCCTTTGGCAAAGCTGCCCGCTGCAATGATGGGCGCAATGGCCGATGGCCAAACCGGTTCCCGTATGGCTACTTCATTGTTTGAACAGTGGCTGCCTGCGGGGAGTGGGACGCCTTGGTTATGCCTGTCCTGCGGTTATACCTTTCGCGATCCCAATCCATCATTGGCGTCTGCCGCTTAACTTCCTGTTATTCGTTTTTTTATTCGAATTATTTGTTTACTTACCTTATTGCGCTGGCTTTTGGCCAGCGCTTTTTTATGTCTGGAGAATGACCCATGGCACATCTCGTTGAAAAAATGGCCTACGTTGGCGATACCCCTTGGCATGGCTTGGGACAGCAACTGTCTCGTCAACAGCCGCTAGAGGTCTGGCAGCAACAGGCCGGTATGAACTGGCATATTAAAGAAGCGCCGGTGCGTTTTATTGCTGAAGGGGCCAGCCACCTCGGCAGCATTCACTCCTTTCCTGAACAGAAGGTGCTCTACCGCTCAGATACCAAGGCCCCGCTGTCAGTGGTGTCACAGCGTTATAAGGTGGTGCAGCCTGAAGAGATTCTGGAGTTCTACCGGGATCTGACAGAGTACGCTGGGTATGAGCTGGAAACGGCGGGCGTGCTTAAGGGCGGGCGTAAGTTCTGGGCCTTGGCCCGCAGTGGCTTAAGCACCTCGCTGAAAGGCCAGGATGAGGTCAACGACTACCTACTGTTGGCCACCTCCTGCGATGGAACCCTCGCCACCATGGCCATCCCGACCACGGTGCGCGTAGTGTGCAATAACACGCTGCAGATTGCCGTCGATGGTACATCCCAAGCAGTGAAGGTGGCCCACCGGTCGGAGTTTGATCCTCGTGCGGTAAAAAGCCAACTGGGCATTTCGGTCTCACAATGGAATGACTTCATGTACCGCATGAAGGCATTAGCGGGATGCAAGATAGATCACCGAGAGGCACAGCAGTATTTTCAGTCGGTTCTCTGCGGTATCGATAAGCCGTTAGATGACCCTTCCAAGCTGCCCAATTATCGGGCACTCAACAAGGTGCAGAAGCTTTACCACGGTGAAGGCCGCGGTTCCCACCTCGACACTGCCAAAGACACCGCCTGGGGCTTGCTCAATGCGGTCACCGAGTACGTGGATCACGACAAGCGGGCGCGTAGCAACGATACCCGCCTGGATTCAGCGTGGTTTGGCCAAGGGGCTCAGCTGAAGCAAGAGGCGTTACAAACAGCCCTTGCACTGGTGAGCTGACATGCTGTTTCTCATCGTTTTAGTGCTGATTTTCCTGTTTTTTGTCTTACCCCTCATTGGATAGCGCGATAAGCCCAGCCCCTAATAGGCTGGGCTTCTGCCTTTTATGTGGAGCCCATCATGGTCTCTCTTAGCCCCGACCTAGATATCGCATTAACCCAGTTGACGGAACGGCTGCTCACCCAGGATCAAACCTATGCAGAGAGCTACGTGATGGCAAAGGGACAGCTGTATCGCGCCGAGCTGTACCTACGCCCCGCCCGCCCCAGTGAGCTTCCCGCCGATTATTAACCCTCTATTGAAGGAGCCTTGTCATGGCAACCAAAACTAATGTGATAAATCACGACTCGCCTGCATCCTCTTTACAAGCCGTTCCTGCAATACCCACCCCTCAACTTGCAGAAAGCACTGCTATCATCCAGGTGATTGAACGTGCCGCGCTCAACCCTGACGTCGATATCGACAAGATGGAGCGCTTGCTACAGATGCAGGAACGGGTCATGGATCGCCAGGCCATGATGGCCTACAGCGCGGCCATGGCGGCGATGCAAACCGAACTACCCAGTATCGAAGAGCGTGGGCAAACCAATAACGGCTGCTACGCCACCTTGGAGGATATCGTCGATACCGTGCGTCCCATTATGCAGAAAAACGGTTTTGCAGTGAGCTTTCGTATTCAGACACAGGAACGCGGTATTGAGGTAACCGGCGTACTGATGCATAAGGATGGTCATCGTGAAGAGACCAGCATGCTACTTCCTGCCGATATAAGCGGCAATAAGAACGTCGTGCAGGCGTTTGGCTCATCCACCAGCTATGGCAAGCGCTATGTACTCTGCGCCCTACTTAACATCACCACCCGGGGCCAGGACGATAACGGCAAGGCCAGCACCAAAGCGAGCATCAAGCTAGTGACACCCTTTCAAGCGGGACAGATCCAGCGGCTGATTAGCCAGTGCCCTGCCACGACCCAGGAGTGGTTCAGCGGTAAGTACGGTTCTGCCGTGCAAGTGCCGTCTAGCGACTTCGACAAGCTACACGCCTCACTTTCTAAGCGGGCGGTTATGTAATCAGCGCATTACCCCTTATGACAGGAGACTTCCATGCAAGTGCTTACTATGGAGCAAGGCTCACCTGAATGGCTGGCAGCGCGGCTAGGTCGCGTCACCATGTCGGAGCTCAAGGCCTTGCTGGTGAAGGGTAAAGGCCCAGGTGGGCTGGGGGCCGGGGCGATTACCTATATGCATCAGTTAATCGGTGAGCGGATAACCGGCGAGCTGGCCGAGCCATTTCAAGGCAATGCCCACACCCGCCGTGGTCATACGCTGGAAGGCGTTGCTCGTGCGCTCTATTGCAAGGCCACCGGCGAACCTACCCCACATGGAGTGGGCATTATTTTCAACCACAACGTGGGTTACTCCCCCGACAGCTTGGTAGGCGCTAACGGTCTGCTGGAGATCAAAACCAAGTTGCCTAAGTTCCAGATAGAGGTGCTACTCAGCGGCGAAATACCTGATGAGCACGTACCCCAGTGCCAGGGAGGGCTATGGGTCAGCGAGCGGGAATGGATCGATTTTGTGAGCTATTGGCCAGGCATGCCGCTGTTTATCAAGCGCGCCTACCGCGACGACATCATGATCCGTACTATTGCTGAGCGAGTTGCGGCTTTTCATGAAGAAATGGAGCGGCGTATCAGCCAAGTGATGGCTGCGTGAGACAATCTATTAACCATGTACATTACCCAAAATCTAAGTCATAGATGCCGGGGCTACCACTCCGGCATTTTTTTGGAGGTAAACATAGCTCATTCCCAACTTAAGGGCGGTAAAGTGTCGGGCACATAACCCATGAAATCACCGGTCACTGAAACCGATACCATCGCCATGGCTAAGCGCGGCGTAAAGGCCGCGATAGTACTCACCCTCGCAGGCCTCCGAGCATTTGCAGCTTCTACTGCGCACTATAAATACGAAGTGTTAATTGTGCGCTTTTTCTCGATAGCCAGCACCGCGTTATCCGCTTTGAAAAGCTGTTCCGAGGTATCATCAATTCCGCCAGTCTCTACCTGGAATTAGACTTGAGCCTACAACGCGGCTATCGTTAATCTCGCTCACAACCATCCTAGCGGCGACCCCGAACCTCGCGACGCTGACTGGCGTATTACCGAGCGCCTGAAAGAATACATGGGTTAAAGGATATAAGAATGATTGGTCATATGGTGGTGGGCAGCGAAGGATGACGTACTGCGCGGAGCTTGTATATATCTAAGTACGTTACAACATTGGTGCTGCCCGAGAAGGCAGCACCAATGTTGTTAGTGTAGCTTTCTTTTTTGCTTAGCTATCGCTAAGCAAAATTATTATTCCTGATAGGCAAGGCCATGGCGAATTTCGGTTCGCCAGCCTAGCGGTAGAAAATCGTATTATCTTCAATCGGTTTGGCAATTCCCGTATATACCTTTCCTACAACAGCATTCTGAAATGCCTTTTGTCTGCATCCGATGATTTGAGAATACGGTACTCCATGCCGCTCGCTACTGCGATTTGCTGGGCGAAGTCCTTTTTGGCCTGTACCACGGTATCCTCGATCTGATTGTCGGCTTTCACCTCGACAATGACATACTTTAGGCTGCCATCCTGCTCTTCACGCTGGAAAATAAAGTCAGGGTAGTAGCTACGCACGGTTCGTGAATCTGGGTCGATGTACTGAATGAAGAAAGCTGACTGTCCGTGGGTCAACATCCCGGTAAAGTAGATTTTCTTCACTCGATGCTCACGAAGCAGATCCCAGAACAGCCACCTTTCTGAGCCGGAATCGAAGCAGTAGGTATCAAGATGGAAGCTCTTGGCGCGCTCCTCTTCATTTATATTCACGTCGTTCATTCGAACAATCTTGTCCGCCGCCGCCGACACCTCGTAGTAACCGTTCGGAGGCAGCTTGATCAGATCGACCTCATGCTCCTCAGTTTGTTGCGACTCATCAAGGTCATAAAGCTCCCGGAACAAGCGTGGGATGATCTCGTCGTAGAGTAGCTCGTTAAACTCGTTGGCAATAGCCACTAGTTCATTGGTGCCTTCCTTTGTCGAGTCGAGTAGCTCCTCAATCTCCAGTGGGCTTCGGTTTAGATAGCGCGACACCTCGGCCACCAGCGTCATGCGTGAGAAAGCACGCTTCTCGCGGTGAGAAGTCAGATCAAAGGTTCGGCTGACCGAAGCTGTTGCAGCATCAGCGGTAGTCAAGCCGTCTTGTTGAGTTTCGATCAGGCGATACTTTTCTACGAGTGCTTTCCAGCATTCCTGATCTGTCCTGTTAAGGCCTAGCGCCTGACCGTGAGAGAACTGCTTCTCGCGCATCTCGTATTGCTTGCGGACACGCATCAGTTTAATTTTGACAGGCGGTTCTACCACGCGCACTTGCACGTGTTCCTTGTCTTTTCCGGTTTTTTGAAGCTCGTCGGCACTGATACGAAAGTTTTGCTGCAGTTCATCATTTAGCGTGTTTAGGTTAGCGTCCGAGAGAAAGACGTGGCCTGTATGCTGAGCTTCGCCAATGGCTCGTAAACAACGCATTGTTGCTTGCAGCACAAATATTTTGGACTTTGGCTCGCGGAACAGCCCAACGCCAAACAATGAACGGCAGTTCCAACCTTCGCGACCTTTGTTGACCAGCAAGATAAATTGCTTTTCGGACTCAGGGGTGTCCAGCCGATTAAACTCACGAATGTCATCGTCTGTAGTGAGGTTATTGTCGCCCACGTTAACTAAGATGCGTGAGACTGGGATGCCGTGTTTGATTAACGCCTGCTCGACTGCAGGCTTAAGCTCATTGGTTAACTCTTCGATGGTGGTGGCGAAAAAGGCCAACTTGGGTAGCATGCCTTCCGGACGCAACTCACCCGCTTCCTTAAGGAATTTTTCGATAGCGATATCTATAAATTCGATGCTACGAGTATTGGCATAGCCATGAAGTGTTACCTTCTTGAGGTAGCCTTTGTCGATGGCTTCTTTTAAACCATAGGCGTAAACCACCTCCGGTAAAACTTCGCGGCCCACATAGGGGGTGCCGGTGTAGTTGTAGCAGGCCACCACACGTGTACCAGACGCATTTAAACTTGCAGCAAGAAGATCAATTGTGGTGCGGAGACTCGTGTCTGTTGATTTCGCGCCGACTCCCATGTCCTTCGCTAATTTTTTGCCAAATGCATGATGGGCCTCGTCTACAAAGATACCAAGCTGCTCCAATCGGCGGAGCTTTTCGAAGCGCTGGTTGGTGGTCAGTTCACCTTCGTCTTCAGGTTGGGCAAAATTGTAGAGATCGGCGGCTTCAGCATAAACGCCTGTAGCAGTAAGGAGTTCGCCAGCAGCACCGAACAGCTTGTCAGAGTGCGTTTTGACCTTATGTTGGCGCTTGAGAATGATCTTTTGTGTGTTAGAGACAATAATGTTGAAGCGTGAGCGATCCAGCGTATCTAGCGATGTACCCGCTTCCACAAGATAGTGAAAACGGATATTTGTAGTTAAAAAGTTAACGTATTCTGGTGGCACAACGCCTGCGAGGTCAAAAGTTTCAATCTCTCTTAGTGATTGTAGTACCGTCTTGTCCGGGGCAAATACCAGCGAATTGTGGCAGTAGCGAGGATCCTTCGGAAATTTATTCGCCAGCAGGAACTCATAAAAAATACAAGTTGCCATCAGGATAGTTTTTCCTGTGCCCATGGTTAGCGCAAAGATATAGTTCGGGTAGATACGAGAGTTTTTACGCATCTTAGCGAAAACGGCAGTGTACTGTTCCTGTGTGATTTTATCGAACAAATCCACTTGTCCAGCGCTGGCCGATACTACGCCTCCTTCAGTGCGATCTGCAAAGCGCCCTTGTCTCTCGAACCACTGCTGGAATACTTCCTCTATTTTTGCGTTACCGAGGAACTCCTTTAAGAAGATATAAGTCTCTAATGCCTCAAACTGTGGCTGACGCAAAAAAGCCTTCGGATTCCCCTCGGGGTTATTAAAGTCGATGAATTTTCGGGTCAGTTCCTTATAATGCTGTCGGATTACACCACGGTTGGATTGGTAAAACTGCCAGAGAAACTGAAAAAAAGCGAAATCAAGCGATGCACTCGTCGCTTTGGCTGCGCGTTTAGCCATTATTGATGCTCCCTTCCCAAGATTCCGATAGCAAGTCGGTAATCTTAATACGTACTGTTCCAGCATCATTAGGTAACTTATAAACACCCTTTACCTGCTCTTTTTTACCAGGGATATCCACCACTGCTGGCTGCAGCACTGCACCGTCGTAATTCCAATCGATCAGTACTGATTCGGCGAGCTCCTTCCAGTCTTCGACAGACTCTTTTTGTAGAGACAGCTTTTGCAGAAGATTCATGGGATAAAAGCGCTCAATAATCAGCTCACCATTTTTTATGTCAACTTTAGCCTGAGAGTCGCGTTTGAACTCTAGATCAGTTTTGTCACGTAGGATATCCACCACTTCTACATCAATCTTGAAAGGGTTGACAGCATGTGCTAACTGTGCGGCTAAGTCTGGTTCATGCCCCATACAGACAAGAGTGATCCTTTCAACTGCTTGATTCGGGCTTTCATTTTGTATGCTTTGCCAAGATTTGTAATTAAAACCAGAAATTAATTCGTTTAGATCTGCACGCGTAGTAATGCGATTAACAGGCATAATCTTAACCATGCGGCCATCTTTCTCACCATCAAATATACTACTAAACTCGAGTTTTTGTACTTCTAGTGCTTCAATAAGCACTTCTTTAGCCTGTATGGGGTTACGGAATACGTCGTAATTATTTACATTATAAATTTCGAGGCCATAATTTTTTGTCTCAGGATTAATATGTTCGTTTGGGTTGTCAATTAGTCTCTTAGTAGCATGCTGTACTGCTCCTAAGTTAACGTCGGCACCAATGAACCGGCGCCCTAAACGCTTTGCTACAGCTTGTGTAGTGCCAGATCCCATAAAACAATCGAAGACTAGATCATCTTCATTAGAAGATGATTTAATAATACGCTCAAGTAAAGTCTCTGGTTTTTGAGTAGGGTACTTTCCAAATTTTACTTGTCCTGTGTTACCTTTTGCTACATTTGAAGAAATTTCCCACCAGTCCCGTGGGATACCATTATTGATATTAAAGCCTTTTGATTCGTCCTCTGTATCGATAATCGTGCTATCACTCCCTGCAAAGTGTTTGTTGCTAACAAATCCATCCTCATCAGCATAAGCTGACCACCGCTTAATGGTGCTTTCACTCGCAGGAAAATCCTTCTTATCTGGATGAATAGAGTGTTTTGGTGTTCGTGAATAAAAGTAGATCAACTCATGATCACTTCCAAATTTTTTCGGTGATGATCGAAGAGAAGTTTTAAAACACCATACAATTTCGTTTCTGAAATTTTCTTGACCAAACACTTCATCCAAAATACATTTCAAATAATGACCTTTTCCTACATTACAATGTAGGTAGAGAGCACCATCTGGAGATAACAACTCTTTCATAAGAACAATGCGTTCATACATAAACTGAAGATACCCATCATTGTTCCAAATATCCGTATATTGTTTCTCTTCAAACCCGTGATAATCACCTACAGCATTTCCCGATTTTAGATTAACTTTTTTTTTGTAATCAGCCCCTGAGTCAAATGGTGGATCAATATATATAAGATTAACCTTACCACGTAAATCTTTTAGTAAGTGGCTCATTACCTGAAGGTTATCACCCCAAAAAATCTTATTTCGCCACCCATCTACCTCCTCTCCATGAATTTCCTTCAATTGTGCAGGATAGTACTGCGTCGCAGTAAATGGACGCTTACCACGCCAGTTAAGCATCGGGTAGCCCTTAATTGGCTCGAACTCGTACTTCCCAATATCTGTGGTGTTGCCATTTGAAATAGGCAGTTGCAGGCTTTCCTTTGCTTTAGTGGTTTCACTCATTTTAACTATTCCTAAATATCCAATTTTTACTGTCGCAGTAGGCGCGCATGTCGCAGCTCTGGCAAAGCTTGGTGGGGCGTGCTTCGATTTGATAATCCTGCTGTTCAATGCGCGCTACAATGTCGTCGAAGCGTTCGATTGTTTTGCCAATGGAGCGTTCGTCTTTTGTGAAGGAGACGTAAGGGTTACCACCGTCCTCACCGGTATAGTACAAGTGCATCCGGCTGACCTTCTGTCCGGTGCGTTTCTCTACGAGATGGGCGTACACCTCCAGCTGGTTCTGGTACTGGCGTAGGCGTTCTCGATCTTTTTCCATGTCGGGCTTTTTCTCCGACTTAAAGTCAATAATCTCAACCGTATCCTGCTCGCCTCGGATTAAGTCAACGTTTCCTTTCAAGATGTACTGATCTTTGATCAGTGAAATCTCAACTTCAGCTTCCTTTATGCGATCCCAGTGGCCGTTTTCCCTTTCGTAATACCGTAGCACGTGTAGCAGAGCTGCACGTTGGGATCTAGGAGCGAGGTAAACGCGTTCTTTTTTCGACAGCATGCCGTAGTTGGCCGAAAACCAATCTTCGATAGCTTCTTGGTTTATAGTGCTTTCCTCGCCACGCAGTACCGTCTTGTGAATGTCCTCAATGGTTTGATGTACCAGCGAACCAAACAGCATTGGGCTCTCGCGGACAGGCGCAAACTCCAGCTCCTTGAAGAAGCGATATTGTTCGGCGCAATTCTGAAAGACAGTGATGTGCGAGGTGAAGGAATATTCCCGTTTAAGATTGATTTTCTTAACTGCCTCGAAAGTCAGTTCCGACAAGTCAACGTCACGCCAGCTCGGCAGCTCGTAGAAAAGGCGATCAAAGTATTTTGATGGTGATCTACCGCGTCCTTGTTTCTCCTCTGCGGAGAGTACCAACAGGTTTTGGGCACGCGAAAATGCGGTGTAGAACAGCCGCCAGAAGTCGAAGTTTTTGATGTGCTCAAAGGGTTCGAAGGTAGGCTTAGATAAATAGCCGCCATCTTCAAGCAACACATCTAATGCTCCATACTGCTTTCGCGGTACCGCCTCAAGCGAGCCGCATACTACGACCGGAAATTCTAGCCCCTTGGACTGGTGGATGGTCAGAAAGGACAAGCAGCCACTGGGTGCATATTCTGCATCGTCCTCGTACTCGCCAATACCACCATCTACCAGGAAACGCAGGAATTGGTTGAACAGGTCACGAATGTTCTTTTCTAAAAAGTCTGGGTTTAACACGCTCACATAGTGCAGATACTCGAATTTAGTGAGCAACGTGGAGAAGGATCCGAGGTTTCTTGCCGCACGGCCCTTATCTATGCCTTGCATGGCTTCATTGGAAAGGAAGCCAGAGAACAGTGGAAATTGTAGCAGTTGGTAGAATAGACCTGAGAAAGCGTAATCGGTGTTTTGAGCTAGTACAGCGTGGCGCTTGGCTAATGGGCGTGCCCAATCCAGTAATGGCTTGTTCTCTGGTTTACGCAGCGCATCGGTGAACGGTTTGAAGCACTGGAGGTCGTAATAATCCCAGATGGGTAGCTTGACGCCTTCTGCCCACTCGCGCACCTTGGGGAACTGCGGGAATAAGAAGATCAGCGCGCCGATCATTAGGCGGATTTCTTCGCGCTCGAAGAACATGTTTGAGCGGGGTGAGTACACAGGGATGCCTGCGGCTTCGAGGAAGCGCGCTAGCGCGAGCACCTTGTCGTTCTTAACCGAGCGGAACAGGAAAGCAACTTGGTTCCAGTCCGACAGCTGGCCCGATGATTTCAGACTGTTTAGGAAGGCCAAAACCTCAGCATGCCAATTGTTTACGTCGCTGGAGGCGAGCCGCACCGCTGTGGTCAGATTGGGGAAATTACTTTCGCGCGGCACAATTTGCTTGGCAAATCGGTACATATGCGTCCCATCTTCCCATATCTGTTCTCGCATCCACTCGTTATAGAAGCGAATGATGTCCGGGTGCGAGCGGTAGTTGACCGAGAGCGTGATGTTCTTGCACTGGCCTTTGGAGAATTGAGAAGGGAACTCCAGAATGTTGCGAATGGTCGCTCCACGAAAGCGATACAAGCCCTGATCATCATCGCCTACCACACAGAGATTGTGATGCTTACCTGCCAGCATTAAGAGAATGCGCTCTTGAATGGTGTTGGTGTCTTGATACTCATCCACCATCAGGTAAGTCAGCTTTCCGCGAAGTTGTTCCAATGCCTCAGGGCAATTCTCCAGCAGTTTCAGAGCCTCGTACTGGATGCCAGAGAAATCTAGCGAGTTGTTCTCTTGCAATAATTCCTGATACTTGGCGAAGCACTCAGCTAGCGCACTAATTTCCGCCTCGGGGGCTGCTGACAGCATGGTGATGTCTATGGCTTCCTCGCTGACCTTATTGAGCCACTTGAGCAGGTTTTCTGACTGTTTCCAGCGACCAGACTGATCTTCGCCTATGACGAGCTGGGAATTTGGTACATCGCGGAAGTCCTTGATGCGCTGGTAGAGGAAATATTGCTGGTCGAATTGATCGAATAGGGTGAAGTTGCGCTTAAGCCGTGTGAACTCGCGGTAGTCCTCCAGGATACGTAGGCAAATGGAGTGGAAGGTCCCGAGGTACATCTCATTTAGGTTAAATTGGATGTCTAGTTCTGCCAACCGATTAGAAATACGGGTGGTCAACTCACGTGCGGCTTTGTCGGTGAAAGTTACGACCAGCAACGACTCTGGGTCGATCCCATTGTGGATAATAAGGTAGACAATCCGCTCAACCAGCGTAAAGGTCTTTCCCGAGCCAGGCCCCGCGATAATAAGGACTGGGCCATCTGTTGTATGAATGGCCTCTAGCTGCTGAGAATTGGCCTTAGAGTGCAATTCGGTCGCAATAGTTGTCATTTCTTCCCCATACTCCTAATTGCTACCGTCTAGCCTATGGCAATTCACACTAGCAATGACCTAGTAATTTAAGCATCTTGTTAACTGACCACTCATTACCTATCTGGTGATCAGGATATTATTTATTTGATGTTTACATCTTGTCATAAGACAGATCGATTGGGCAGGCTGAAGTAAAATTGGCACTTCTTTAAATGTTGGGTCAATGAGGTAAAGGCTGTGACTTCGAATTATGAGGGGATTTGCGAGGAAAACCGGCGGCGCTATGGAACTGAAGGTGCTCAGAAATCTGGTGGACTTGCTGCGGGACTTTACGACGACCGCACGCACTTTATCTTTGAGCTTCTGCAAAATGCTGAAGATGCTCTTAAAAAACGCGGCAACTGGCTAGGGCCTCGTAAGGTCAATTTTTCCTTGTCCCCAGCTCGACTGACGATTTCTCACTTTGGCAAGCCATTTGATGAAGCTGACGTGCGAAGCGTCTGCGATATTGCTGAAAGCACAAAGAACGAATCCTCAATTGGACGCTTTGGACTCGGCTTTAAGTCTGTTTATACCATCACCGACTTTCCGGAAATTCACTCAGGCATCGAGAATTTTTACATTGAAGATTATGTCTTCCCCAAGCAGGCGAACCTAAAGTCACGCGAGCCTGACGAAACTCAAATCATCTTGCCCCTGCGGTCTGAAGACAAGGCCGCAGTACTGGATATCACGGAAGGGTTCCGGCACTTGGGGCGTGGTGCTTTACTGTTTCTTCGAAATATCGACGAGATAAACTGGAGCGTTGAAGGGGGGGGCTCAGGGTTTTATGTGCGTAATAGCCTAGAACCGCTCGGTCTGAATGCCCATCGCATTACAATTCTTGGTCAAGAGGATGGCCGCCCTGAAATCGATCAGAACTGGCTGGTATTTCACCGTGATGTTTTCAAAGACGAAAGGCAGAATGCTGGGCGTGTAGAGATCGCCTTTGCACTGGCTGAAGCTAAGGGCAAACCTGGGTGTTGGGAAGTAAAATCGCTGTCACACTCGCCAATGGTAGTTTTCTTTCCAACCGTTGTTGAAAGCCATCTAGGCTTTCTCACACAGGGGCCTTACCGCACGACGCCTAGCCGAGACAACATTCCTCCCAGCGATCCATGGAATCAGCACCTAGTTAAAGAGACTTCTAGTCTGCTAATAGAGGCGATGCGCTGGATGCGAGACAACCAGATGCTGGATGCTTCGACACTGCTTTGCCTGCCTCTTGATCCTGAAAAATTCCCCAATGGATCGCGATTCGCTCCAATGTTTGAATCCGTGCGGCGGGCATTTCAGGATGAAGCGCTGTTACCAGCCCTTCCCAGTGGCTATGTCACTGCTAATCAGGCAAAACTGGCTCGTACACAGGAACTGCGAGAGTTGCTCAGTTCAAAGCAAGTTGAAGATTTGTTTGATTTGAAAACCGCCGCTTGGCTCTCTAGCGACATCACCCAGGACAAGACACCAGGTTTGCGGCACTACCTAATACGAGAGCTCGGTATTGAAGAAATCACACCCGCAAAACTTATTTCTGGCCTGACCAAATCATTTCTTGAAGCCCAGAGCGACGAATGGGTGTTGCGTCTGTACAAATTCTTAAGTGGGCAGGAATCCGCCCTACGTCGCCGTTTAGACTCAATTCCTTTGATCCGCCTGGAGGACGGTACACACGTTGTCGCTCACGAGAACGGCGAGGCAAAAGCTTTTTTACCAAGCACATTCGCAACAGGGTTCCCAACTGTACGCCGAGAAGTGTGTGCAACCTCAGATTCAAGAGCCTTCTTGAGCTCGTTGAAAATTTCCGAGCCTGATCCAGTGGATGATGTCATCCAAAATATTTTGCCAAAGTACCGGCAGAAGGAAGTGGATGTTGGTGGAGATGCCTATGCAGCTGACATCGAACGCATCCGCGCTGCGTTCAGCACCGACTCGACAGCGCAGAGGGAAAAGCTCCGATCCGCTTTGCGTGACACCACCTTTGTGATGGTGGTGAATACCGGTAACGGCAAAAAAAGTATTGCCAAGCCCTGTGACGTTTACATAGCAACTGATCGATTGAAGCAGCTTTTTGCGTGTATTGAAGATGTGCTCATAGTAAATAACGAGTATGAGTGTCTGCGTGGCGAGGTTATTCGCGACTTGCTTATAGCTTGCGGGGCAAGCCGTTATCTAAGCCTTGAACCCACCCTATCCTGGCTAAGTTCTACTGAAAAAGCACAGATTCGCAAAGATGCTGGCCTTGAGCGAGCAAGTTGGGATGATCCACCAGAAGACTTCACACTTCGCGGGCTGGTACAGCTATTAAAGCTTATGCCCAACTTAGAAGCCGCCGAAGCAAAAATCAGGGCTGGTTTGCTGTGGGACGCACTTGGTGATCTGGAGGGGCGTGGAACAGTATTTTTCTCGGGGAGTTATAAATGGGGTTATTCTCGCCAGACAAAAGTTGCCCGATTCGAAGCATCTTTTGTTCGTATGCTGAATCAAGTTGCTTGGGTGCCACATGCTCACGGTAAGCTAGTTCCTCCTGAGCTGGTGGAGTTCGAAACTCTTGGCTGGAAGCCTAGCTCTTTCCTATTGACTAACATCGCCTTCAAACCACCTATTCTTAATCAGTTGGCTAAAGAGGCGGGCATCGATCCAGCAGCGATTGATCTGCTCCGCAAACTCGGCATCACCAATGTGGATGATCTGACTACCCGACTAGGGATCGCCAATCCACCACATAAACAGGAATCATCGACAGCTTCCGAGCCGGAGTTCGAAGTGCCATCCGACTATAATGTGTATGACGATGCAAAAGAGCTGTATGGGGATGACATGCCAGACATCCCACCCGGCACTCCAGATCCAGAAGCCAGCGATAGTGCCCGCAGTTCTGCTGGGCATAGCGTCCAAGGTCGTGTTGGAACCGGGATGTCGCGCAGTGACAAACAAAGCGGTGCCAGTGGCCATAATCATTCAGGTGGTAATGGTGCTGGTCAGGGAGTTAGGGCACCGGGTTATGCAGGTGGAAGGCCATTTATCTCATACGTAGGCGTTCACCCTGAAAACGAAAACGCAGATCCTGATGCTCTCAATCAAGCAGAGCGGATGAAGATCGAAGAAAGTGCAATTAATCTGATTCTTACTTATGAGCCGGTACTACGTCGCACGCCTGAAGGTAATCCGGGTTTCGATCTTTACGAAGTTGATACCAATGGTGAGCATACTCGGTGGGTCGAAGTGAAGTCGATGACGGGTTGCCTGGACGACCGCCCGGTTGGGCTCTCTCATGCACAATTTGACTGCGCACGAGAGAAAGGTAATTCGTACTGGCTGTACGTGGTCGAGTATGCATCCGACCCGGCACGAGCGTGCTTACTCAGAATCCAAAATCCTGCCGGTTATGCTAGAACATTCACATTTGACCGAGGTTGGCGCGAAGTTGCCCGGACGGAAATTACACAGTAATTGCAAGGTCATTATGGTGTTGAGTTTATCGACTTTAACTAGCATATTCTTAAGTTTTCGGCAGCTATAGCTACTCTTGGCTTCTTCTTTTAAGGGGGTAAAGTCTCAAATAAATTAGCCGATAAGATGATGGTGAGCCGTTGAGTCTGTATACGAGCGGCTTATTGCATCCAACCATATGGCTAAGCTATCGCGGCGCCCTGGGCCTGCCGCATATTAATTGGAAAACTTTCATGCTTAATCGATCTCTCCGAAAAGATGCCGTTTCGGCATTACAAGATACCCATCAGCGTTATGAGGCTCGCGCCGTTGAGGTAACCAAAGCTGCCGAAATACTAATGGCAACGCGACAGCGGTGTAGTCAGCAGGTAGTAGGAGAGGTTGAAACCTATATTAATGGTCTTGCCAATTCACCCAAAGAGTTTGATCGGAGCTACGCGGAGTTTAAGGCAGAATATCGATCTTTTAATAAGCTGCTACATGAGCTAAAAGTTGAGGCTGGAAAAATCGATATCCGCATGGGTAGTAGCGCTGCAGCAGGTATTAGCGCTGGTGTAGGTACCGCTGCCTTTGCACCGACTGCTGCTATAGCGATCGCTACAACCTTCGGTACAGCCTCTACGGGGACAGCCATTTCTGCCCTTTCTGGAGCGGCCGCAACTAATGCAGCACTGGCTTGGTTGGGTGGCGGCGCATTAGCTGCGGGTGGGTCAGGTATGGCTGGAGGCTCATTTTTATTGGCCTTAGCTGGTCCTGTTGGTATTGCGATTGGTGTTACTTCACTGGTGGGTAGCGGCTTTTTTGCACGTCGAAATAATCGCAAAGCTGCTGAAGAGTGTGATAACAAACGTAAAGAAATCGAGGTCCTAGATACTGCCCTCAAGACCTCTCTAATTGAAATTGACGAGTTGATTAATGCGACAAAAAAGCACGCTGAAGGTATTGAAAAGCTGTTGGGATGGTTAAAAGCGAACGCGCCGAAGGACTATCAGTCGTTCAATACAGAAGCCAAGGATAAGCTATCTGCTCTTGTAAACCACATTCAGGCGATGTCACCACTGATTAACAAAACAGTGGGGCGGTAATGCCAGCGAAACAGCCACCCAGAGATCACTTGCTCAGTGACCAGTTCAATGCCGTCGGTGTTGAATTTATTAATTCGTCTCGGGCACAGGCGGAGGCGATTGCCTTAAATCTTCAAGACTTAGCTCTGCGTCAAGCCATCAATGCTATCGACTCTGCAAGAAATTTTATTGGTGCACGTGAAAATATTCTAGGAAGCGAGTTAACTAAGCACGGCGAGATTGCCGAGCATGTGGAGGTTTGCGTACGTAACGCCCGATCAGCGGTAAATCAGTCACCAATGACGGCGACAATGGAAGGTGTTGGGCGGCTTGACCCTGCCGATTACCGTATAGACGGTATTGATATTCAATCGAAGTTTTACAACGGTAGCCGTAATACGCTGGATGGCGTACTCGAACATTTAGGAAAGTATAAAGATTTTACGCAAGAGGGAGCTTATTACCATATTCCCAAGGATCAGTTTGATCAAATCCAACGGATAATATCAGGCCAGAACATTGATGACTTGAGTGATAGAACCATTCGTTCGCTTCAAACTAAAGTGGCTGAGATTGAGGTGCTAACAGGACGTCCCTTCAACGAAGTGGTTCGTCCAGGGGTATCCGATTACGCCGAGGTACAGCAAGGTGTGGTCAATGACACGTTGGACAACCACGAATCAGACATTCGGGAAACGAACACTGAACGCGAAGCGAGGATTCACGACGACCACCAAGCGTCTTTTGCTGAAGGGCTAAAAGCGACAGGAATGGCCGCAGGCATTGCTGGTGGCATGGCATTTGGCGCTGCTATCTATGCTAAACACCGCGGAGGTAAAAATGTATTTAAGGGTGACTTCGACGCCAATGATTGGAGAGAAGTTGGGGTTACGACCACGAAAGGGGCATTTGGCGGGGCAGTTGCCGGCGCTTCTATATACACCCTTACAAATTACGCCTCTATGGGAGCGCCTTTCGCTGCTGCAGTGGTCAGTACTGGAAAGGGAGTCGCATCGCTAGTTCACCAATTGAATAAAGGTGACATTGATGCTGACCAATTTGTAGATCTAGGTATGGCTGTATGTTCCGAAGCCGCGATCGTGACACTTGCTACTATGGCTGGCCAAGCTGCAATACCGGTTCCTTTTATTGGAGGGATTGTTGGATCTCTAGCTGGGCGTATGCTTGCTGAATCGATCACTAAGGCTTCCGATGCCGTTAGGAAAAGGCTAGAAGCTGAAATGATTGAGTTTCTTGAGAAGCTCGATGACGTCCATAAGCAATTGCTAGCCGACATCAACGCCGAGTTCGATCATCTGGGGGGGCTGATGGATGCGGCCTTCTCCCTTGAACTGAATATTGGCCTACGCGAAAAGAGCCTTGAGCTGGCAAGAACTCTGGGTGTTCCTGAGCACCAGCTTATTAAAAACGATTCGGATCTCGACAGTTTCATGATGTTGTAGGATGAATCGCAACTAAAAGTCATTTAGCGCTCTTGCAGTGGCGAAAGTGGAGGTCTTTAGTTGCCTTATCATACTTTTAGGGCGACCCCTCTGGAGGGGCCGTCATGTATGTTGATAAATATCTTGTTTGCTACGCTCATAGAAAATGCATATCCGATATGTAACCCATCATCGCCATTCTAGGCTGCTCACCAATTTCTACAAAAAATAGCGGGCCGTCTAGCCTCGTGGGCAAAGTCATTCGCAGTCAACCATCTCAGCTAATCACTGTTGGCAAATGTGGAATGGCAGCTAATAAATAGGATAGCTTAGCTACGACTGGTTCCAAACGCTCGTAAACCTAACCCGTACTGCTTCGTCTCTGCTTTACAAAGATAAGAGGCACGATAGAACGCCTCTTGAAAGCTATTTGGATCATTTTGTTCGATCCAATAGAACGGATGGGCAGGCACGTGTATCCATGGCTCTTGGAGGTTCCAAACCATTCCAAGCGCACTATACCAAGCGCGTGAGATACGGCTGATTAGATTTTCATTGGGGGAGCAGGCTCTGCCTGGCATGTGGTAGGCGTCACGGTTAAGTAGGAGCAGGAAATGGTAGTGGGGTTTACCGTTATTACCGACTTCCCGGCTCCATACGTATCGCACTTTGGTATCTGGTACCCAGCCATTCTGACGCTTCCGTTCTCGGTCATGTTTGATGATAGCCTTCAAGGAGGCGATGAACCTTGCGATAAGGCTTCGATGGTCTTCTATCGTCATTCTGTCGCTTATCTCCGTAGGGATTTTCGGCTCAATTCGAAAGGCCATAACCCGTGGGTAGTCACTCAGTGCTTTGTGCATCGTATCGTAAAGGGCCTGAAGGTATTCACTGGCCATAGGAAGATATTTTTCTTGAATTCTTAGCCCGTTGAACGTGGAGTTATAGAGTAAGTGTAGGTTAGCGTTTGATGAGTGTAGTGGTAGCATCTTAGGCTCCTTGATAGGTGTGATTACCCAGCCTTTCTGCGGCATGGGCATTTATGACAGGCACGACGAATTCTCCAGCGGTTGCTGGATTCAAAACGTTGGTGGTATATCGGTTATTAGTCCTTCGGTGGCTACTTAGGTACGGGGCGTGAGGCCCCTCAACAATCCCTTACTCGTAGCTATATTAATAATAATTAAACAGGGGTCTAAAAGGCAGGATTAATGATCGTCAATCTAGCTGTTATGCGGGGTGGCTGGGAATAGGCGGTAATTAATCTACTCTTCAATTAAATTAGAAGAATCTAAGTGGATAAGCATTAAGCGACCTTAAGCGACCTTTCCATCCCTACGCTTAATGCTGTCATTAATCCAAGCCTCTATCTCACTTTCAACCCAGGCCACGGCACGAGTACCTAGTTTGATAGGTTGAGGGAACTGCCCAAGGCTGATGTACTTGTAGATCGTCGATCTAGCCAGACCTGTGCGTTCCATGACGTCTTTGATGCGAATCAGTTTATTGCTCATGACGAACTCCTGTTATTCGTTCATGAGATTAGGGAACTGAGTATTTTTAATTAAAGAGTGCCAATAAGGAATGGAGGTTTATTGGTCTGCAAACTCTTGAAAGTCGAGCGTAGAATCACCTAGCTCATCGCTGATTGCTAAAAGGCAATCCTTATGATGCTCTTGCCAATAGTTTTTTAGATCCTCGTTGACGGGACTGCGGAACACAATAGTCGTTGGTTCTTTATCGATATCTTCGGAACGAAGGCCATAACTACGTAGTTGAAACGCGGGTAACATTTGGCCGTTAGGTGGTTTGGGGAAAACAGAAACGAGCATGTAGGTCATTGCTTCTACATCTTCGTGTTCATTTGGGTTGAAGGCGCTTTGAAGCCGCTTGGCTAGGTGATGTGACAGGGCATAAAACAGCAGCGCCAAAGGAGGGTAAAATATTTGTTCTGTGATTGGAGCTACTTCGGGAGGTCTATGAGGCTTTTTATTGTCCAAGGTGTTTGAATAGTCGTCGGCTTCTTCAGGAGCGAGTTCCGATTCCTGCTCAGATTCCTTTTTGATTACATACTCAGGTTTTATGCCTAGGCGACGAGCAGTCGCAACTATGACGTCGTGGGATGGCTGCTCAGGGCCGAGTAACCCCTCTTTTAAATCATTCCAGGCGGAAGTTAGCAGTCGGCTAGTATCGATATGGACA
This sequence comes from Halomonas sp. AOP43-A1-21, assembly GCF_052376775.1. Classification (NCBI taxonomy): domain Bacteria; kingdom Pseudomonadati; phylum Pseudomonadota; class Gammaproteobacteria; order Oceanospirillales; family Halomonadaceae; genus Halomonas; species Halomonas sp. AOP43-A1-21. The sequence goes on from NZ_JBQSWC010000003.1 coordinate 130,911, forward strand.
CTAGTAAGTAACCAGCCTACATCCTTTGCATCGTAACCTTTAAGCAGCTCCGCAATGCCTCCGTCTAGGTAACGCGTTCTTGGCAGCAGTGCTAGCGCGTGGTTAAGAACCCCTTTAAGTTTATTGTATTTCTCTTGGTAGTTTTTGGCCTCGCAATAAGGATCATGCTCTGGTTTTGATTCCTGCATAGTGCCGTCTGCAGCAATATTCTCGGGAGCCTTGCTGGAGTCGTACTCTTCTAGTAACGCTTTGATTTGAAGGCTACACACTCCAGCAGTCATTACCGCATCAACAATCCCATCCACTAGCTCCGTTTGCTTAGGCTTCTTGGTTGAAGAGGGCGAGACAATGGTGAGTGGTGTTCTTGAAAAAGACCCAAGTAACGGATGCGCTAAATCAAGCAAATAGATAGATGTTTTACGGGCACTGGCTTGGGAGGAGTATCGCCCCGGCTGGCGATGCGCGATAAGCCCTAAATCGCCCAGCTTCTTTAGTTGCCTATCGATTCGAGAACGTGACATGCCGGTTAGATGACGAATTTTTGATATTCCAAGGCGAGTGATAACACCTGGTGTATCTGCATGGGCTAGCAGCACCATCAATAGCCATCTGTTAGATAAGGTCAATCTGTAGCCTCGAAGACGGCCATCTCTTACCAGATTCTTCGCCCTATTTTCAGCAGACAGCAGAGTCGTTTTTGCGAGTGTGGCAATTTCTTCAGCATGGTGCTCAGAAGCCGATGGACTCATCCGTAGCGACTTCACAAGCTTGGCTGATAAGCGATAACGCGACCTTGGGCGCCCTCGATCTGCGGAAGGTAAGCGCTCAATTTCAACGAATTGCTTTTGCCTTTCTGCGTGCTTACCAATGAGCACATCCCAAGCACGGCGTCCCTGCGCGTAGGTCAAGCTCAGACGCTTGAAAAGAGTTTGCAAAGAGCAAACAACGCTTTGGTCAAAACCAAACACTGACGCCCATTGCATTAGTAGCCATCGAGCTTCGGGCGTTAAGCTAGGATTTTTGTAGGTTAGGATAGCGGTGTTCATGGCAGCAATATATGACATTTAGCGGAAAATAAAAATCCGATTTTACGGACTATATCTAGTTTAAACTGATACAAGTATCTATACGTTGTAACGTTACACTGTTTCAATACAATGTGCCGTTACAAGGTATAGATACAGTTAAAAAACTGCTATCCCGGATGCAGGTGTGCTTTACTAATCACCTTTTTAATTTCTTCTTGGCTCTGGGGTTACAGATGACACCACCGTTTGGTTGGATCGAAATGAGCAATCAAGCTCAGTTGGAATGGATCGCCACTTACCTAGCACGTAAATCAATAAGTGGCTCGCTACCAGGTTCACTGGTGCAGAATCTAAATCAATATGGTTCTCAACAGACAATAAATATGTTGAGCGAGGGTCCGAATAATTCAGAGTTTCGTGAGTTAAGCGGGAAGATGAAGGGGGCGTGGAAGACCCGCCAGAATCGGAAAAAACATGGCAACCCTGTGTCTTTGCAGATGTCCAAAGCTACTCAGAAACAGCTAAAGTCCTTGGCCAAAAAACGTAAACAATCTCAGGCGGAAACCCTAAGCAAAATTATCAATGATACGTCGTCTGAAAAGAGCCCCTTATTAGTTGTGCGAAGCAATAATTCAAGTGAGTTGCTACCAAATCAGCAAAGTGTGCATTTGTACCCTAGCGATATGGATAGTTTGCTGGACGCGTTACTAGACGAAATTAGTCATCGTTGCAGCCTCAAGGTACGTGAGAACGGAGGTGATCCAATGGTCAATTCTGATTTAAGAAAAAACCACCAAAATATGGTCAAAGAACGTGTTTCAGAGCTTGTATCGAAAATTACTTTGCTACAGTCGCCGGAGGAGCAAGCTAACGGTTTGCTGATCGAAAGAGCGCTGAAAAAGGGACGGAATTATGGATTTATATACTACTGACATCTGTATACTGCTGACATAGCTTACGTAAAGTGGGCAGTAGAATGGGTAGTAAATCGTTTTGATGCAAAACATAAAATCGTTAATGCATTATTTTTGTTGATTTTTTTAATATCAGTCAATATTAAGATTCAGAATATTGAGTGATGTTTATGTAAAAGTGGCAATATATTTAAGGATATTGTTTTGATTGAATTTATATTTTGGCTATAGCTGGATTTGTGCGAAGGAATATAGCGTAAGTCTTGGTGCAAAATGAAAAGTGAGCAATATGGCCTTCCCAATTTTGCGGGAAGGCCATATTCTTTACGGCTTTTTGCCATTTTCTCATCTCATGATGGTAGAGGCATTAATCATTTACGAGCGCCTTAGGTAGCTTCAAAATAATATTACCCTTGAACATACCCTCTCTATATATAACGCCTATCCCTTCTCAGATAAGTGCCCGGCTTATCAGGTAACCTAGAAATGATTTCTGTGTTTTTTCTGACGCTTAGAGCACATTCTCCGTGAATCATCATGAATCCTACAATCTGGCGTTGGTGATGCTGTCGTTTGGCGTTGCTGCCATTGCATCGTTAACCGCATTGGATCTTGCCGGCCGTGTGCGGGCCAGCAGGGGGCTTGCGCGTCAACTCTGGCTGGGTGGCGGTGCTTTTGCCATGGGAACGGGCATTTGGGCGATGCATTTTATCGGCATGCTCGCCATGGAAATGGCGGCAAGCATAGCCTACGACATTGCCTTGACGCTTTTATCACTGGTCGCGGCGATTCTTTCCTCGGCGCTGGCATTGGCCATTGTTCAGACAGGGCGGCTTTCCAGCCTCCGGTTGGCGCTTGGCTCTCTGGTCATGGGGAGCGGGATTTGTCTGATGCACTACGTAGGGATGACCGCCATGCAAACTCAGGGCTCGCTGCGCTATCAGCCGAGCCTTTTCCAATTGTCGGTGGTAATTGCCATTTCAGCCTCAGCGTTAGCGCTATGGCTCGCTTTCCAGCTCAATCCGACCAGCATTCGTCGACCACCATTATGGCAACGCGGTCTGGCGGCTCTAGTGATGGCTGTAGGCATCTCGGGTATGCACTACACCGGTATGGTGGCGGCTATCTACCCTGAAAACGGCATGTTGCTAGCGGACGGTGGCCTATCTACTTATCCGCTCGCCATTACGGTAGCGTTGGTGTCGACGTGCATCATGCTTGCTGCTCTGATGATTTCGCTCTTCGATGCGCATATGTCGTCGCGTAATGCGCAGTTAGCGACTTCACTACGTGAGGCCAACCTAGAACTCAAGCACATGGTTTATCGCGATGCGCTGACGCAGTTGCCTAATCGACTGTTACTTGAGGAAAAACTCGATACACAGCTTGCGGCTCGTCGACCGGTGTTTGCGCTTTTCTTTGTCGATTTAGATCGCTTTAAGCATGTCAATGATTCACTGGGACATCATATTGGCGATAAGCTGATTCAACAGGCAGCCGCCCGGCTACAAGCAGCGGTTCGCGAAATTGATACAGTCGCGCGCGTTGGCGGAGACGAGTTTATGGTGTTATCAGGGGACAACACCAGTAGGGAAGAAGCCGCTTCACTGGCAAAGCGTATCGTCAGTACGCTGGATAAGTCTTTCTTGATTGCCAGCAGTGTTGTGAAGGTATCCTCCAGTGTAGGTATCAGCCTTTATCCCGAGCATGGCCAGGACAAGCATGACCTGATGATTCACGCCGATGCCGCCATGTACAGTGCCAAGCGGATGGGGCGCAATACGTTTCAGTTTTATGAGCCGGATATGGCTTCTCAGGAAGAGCGAAGCTTGCAGGTTGAAAGGCGCTTGCGCCTCGCCCTTGGTACCGAGAGCTTGAGCCTTGCCTATCAGCCCAAGGTGGATGTCAAAACGGGGCACATCACCGGTGTAGAGGCGCTGCTGCGTTGGTACGATGAGGAGCTCGGTAACGTAACGCCGGATGAGATTATTCCCCTGGCAGAAGACACTGGGCTTATCTGGCCTATTGGCGAATGGGTGCTTAACACCGCCTGCCGTTATGCTAAAGCGTGGGAAGATTCTACCGGCCAGGCCCTTCCTATGGCCGTCAATATCTCGGCGATGCAGCTCGATAATCGCCACTTTGTTGATATGGTCAAACGAGCGCTCAACGAGACCAGCTTGCCACCCAACCGCCTTGAGCTTGAGTTAACTGAGAGCGCTCTGGTGTTAAATCCGGATAGCGCGCTAGATACACTCAATGAGCTTAGTGATCTGGGGGTTGCGATCTCCATTGATGATTTCGGCACGGGCTACTCGAATTTGGCCCAGCTAAGGCGATTTCCTATTAAACGCCTAAAAATCGACCGTACCTTTATGTCCGATGCCGTCACTAACCTGCAGGATGCTGCCATTGTCAAAGCCGTGGTAGCGCTGGCGCATAGCCTTAATTTACAGGTCGTGGCTGAAGGGATTGAAAACGAAGAACAGCTGGATTTAATCCGCCAATTGAAGAGTCATGAGTACCAGGGGTATTTGTGCAGCAAGGCGTTAACGGGCGAAGAACTGACGAGCTTTTTTGCAAGTTACAAGCAGAAGCCAGCCTTGTGCTTGGATGTGTCATCTTAGGTGATGACAATAATATAAAGCTGCTTAGGGGCGCTATCGTCATTATCAGGTACCAGCGTAGGCGGCTGGTACGCGATGTGGCTTCATATCACCTCTAATGCCAGAGGGGTTGGCAATTGAAGTGAGGGTGAGATAGGTTTATATCTGCGCACCGGACATCTTGAAAAACTGGGCGCAAGCTTGCAGTCTCATGCCATTGCTGGTGAACCCCATACCCTGATTAATTGCGGCAGGCGTTTTTGTGTTGAGACTGTTGTTTTCTTGATAAGGCTTAAAAAGCTTTGATTGATGCTTTTATATTAACATCATCTTTCAAGGTGGCTTCGGTTGATAGTAAAGCGGTTCATGAAGTCGGCTATTTACGGTACTTATCACTGTGAATCAGACAATATTTAGGTATGGCGAGTGTTGCTTTATTCCGGTGCCTGCTGTTGAAGCTGCTCAACAGCCTTCGCCCGTTCGCGTTCCAGCTCACGTTTGAGCTCTTCCTCGGAAGGCAAATACGGCAGATACTTCGCCGCAAACAGCTGCTTCTGATCAGCAAGTACTGAGTACTTCACTACGGCTTCGCTTTTCTCACTGCATAGCACCAAGCCGATGGTGGGGTTGTCATCGCTGCCTTTGCGCTGCTCATCGTATAGGCGCACATAGGTATCCATCTGGCCGATATCCTGATGCTTGAGCTTGCCGAGTTTTAGATCCACCAGTAAAAAGCACTTCAGTTTGAAGTTGTAGAATACCAAGTCGATGTAGAAATCTTCGTCGTCAAAGCGGATGCGCTGCTGGCGCTCAACAAAGGCAAAGCCTTTGCCCAGTTCCAGCAAAAACTGCTGCAGGTAGCTGATAATGGCCTGTTCTAATTGGCTTTCCTGGTAGGTTTTATCTTGTAGGTTTAGGAAATCCAGAATGTAAGGATCGCGCAGGTAATCCTTGGCGGTTTCCGCCAACGGCTGGGTGTTTGCCTTTGCTTCCTGTTCTACCAGCGCCTTATCCTGACTGGCTAGCAGGCGCTCGTAGTAGAGGGCACTAATCTGGCGCTCTAAAGCTCTCGCGCTCCAGCTTTGATTGATCGCTTCTTGCAAATACCAGTCGCGTGCTTGAGCATTTTCCACCCGCACGAGGGTGCGGTAGTGGGTCCAGCTCAATTCGAGACGCACTGCGTCGCGAATTGGAAAGCCCAGGTAAAACTGACGCATATTACGCAAATTTGTGACGTCGAATCCCTTACCCAGCCGTTCGGTTAGTTGCTTCGAAAGCTGCTGTAACTGCTGCTTGCCGTATTCCGCACGGCTATTGCCTTGTTGCTCATGCTCGATAATCAAGCGGCCTATTTCCCAGTAGCTTTGCACCATGGCTGTGTTGACGGCTTGGCGCACCTGTCCGCGTGCTTGTTCTATCTGCTGGGTAATTGCGCTAACAAGGTCGCTAAAGGCCGCTGGGTTCTGCTCAGTCATAGGCTTAACCTCAGGCGTAATAAAAGATGGCAACTAGGTCGGCCTCAACAATAGCAAATTTTACCTGTGAAAATATAAGCGTAAGCCGCCGCTAAACTGACCGTTTGAAGAAGACATCAGCCGTTAAGCATTAGCCGATACGTAGTTAAGCACCCATCAATTTCCTAGAACGATCCAAAGAAAACTATTCGCTCCTTATCCTTTGGCTTAGGTTTTAAGCTAAGGGTAATCGTTAAGGAGTATTTTATGTCGGACTCATCCGTAAGCTCAGTTCGCCGCGTTATCGCCCTGCATCCGGCCCACCGCGATGATATCGGTGATTTAACCACTCGGCGGCCCTTGCCTGCGCGCCAGCTTGAGCAGCTTGATCCCTTTCTATTTCTGAATCACCACGGCCCGCAGGTTTACCCGGCCAATAATCAAGGCTTGCCGTTTGGTCCGCACCCACACCGCGGCTTCGAGACGGTAACGTTTATTCTGGAAGGCTCGCTTGCTCATGCTGATAGCGCTAAGCACCAGAGCGTGATTCATAAAGGCGGCGTGCAGTGGATGACGGCGGGCAGCGGTATTGTGCATGCGGAAATCTCGCCGCCTGAGTTTTTGCGTGACGGTGGCCCACTGGAAATTTTGCAGCTGTGGATCAACCTGCCCGCGCGTCTGAAAATGAGCGAGCCGCGCTATGTGGGCTTACAGCAGGATTCAATCCCGGCGATTACGCTGCCGGGCGGCGCTGAGCTGAATCTGATCGCAGGGGAGTGGGGCGATACGCGCGGTCCTATCGAGACGTTAACCAACGTGTTTATGTCGACGCTTAAGCTGCCTGCCGGGTCGCGCGAGCAGTTGCCCGTTGCCTCAGGGCGGCAGGTGTTCCTGTATATTGTGAATGGCGACGTTATGGTGAGTGGTGAACCTGCCAAGCCTCACCAACTGGTCGAGTTGGACCGGGATGGCGACAGCATCGTGATTGAAGCCGCAAGCGATGCCCAACTGCTGTTTGGTCATGGCGATGTAATCGACGAGCCGGTTTACTCCCACGGGCCGTTTGTAATGAATACCCGGGATGAGATCGTTCAGGCTGTCGAGGACTACCAAGCCGGAAAATTCGGTGGGCTAAGCGCTTAGCGGCTTTTGCCTTAAACCGGTTCGCCGCGATAGTAGTGCCACAGAAACAGCGACCCTACGCTGCGCCAGGGCGCCCAGTGTTCAACAAGCTTTCGCGCCTGCTGGGGTGTGGGTTTGTCGTCAAGACCCTTAAGGCGGCCTAATGCTACGCGCAGGGCGAGGTCGTCAGCGGGGAAGATATCCGGGCGTTTGAGCGAGAACATCAGGTAGATTTCCGCGCTCCAGCGCCCAAAGCCACGCAGTTGGGTAATCGTGGCAATCACTTCCTCATCGCTTAGATGCTCAAGCCCGTCGGCACTGAAGGTGCCGGCAAGCTCTGCTTCCGCGAGCCCCTTGGCGTACTCGATTTTGCGCCACGAGAGCCCCGCATCGCGTAGTGCCTGACCTTCGGTGTCGATTACCGCCTTGGCGTGCAGCTCGGGCAGTAGGGTATTCACCCGGCCCATAATCGCGCGGGCTGCTTCGGTGGAAAGCTGCTGGCTGACGATGGTGGAGAAAAACGTCGCAAAGCCTTTGTCACGCACGCGTGGTGAAGGCGCACCCACCAGCGGAAGTGCACGGGCGATATCCGGGTCAGCCTTGGCTAGCGCCTGCATGGCGTATTCGATTGTTTCAGGGGTCATAAACGGCCTTCCTTATGTAGAACATCGATAGGCGTTGGTGTTTATTAAGCCTGCAAACCTGGGCGTGCTTCAATGGGTAGCTCGTTAAAGTGAAATATTCGCCTGCTAATATTTTGCTGAACATATTTATACTTTCGTCTAGTCTTGCGATCATTGTCTGTTAGCCATTAGCAAGAGCAGCACGCCAGGCGTGCGTTGGGAGAAAAAATGCAAGAGTCGACCCAGGGGCTGGCGCGCAATCCGCGTCTGGCCGAATTCGCCTTGGCGCTAGGTGGGTTTGGTATCGGCACCAGTGAATTTGTGATCATGGGGCTGATGAACCGCGTCGCGGGTGATCTGGCGGTCAGTGTGCCGCAGGTCGGCTATGCGATCAGCAGCTATGCGTTGGGCGTTGTGGTGGGGGCGCCGTTGATTTCCGCCCTGGCCGCGCGCGTGCCCAAGCGGGCGTTACTGATTGTTTTGATGCTGGTATTTGCCGTGGGCAATATCGCCAGTGCCATGGCGCCGGGGTTCTGGTCGTTTGTGGGGCTGCGCTTTATCGCGGGCCTGCCGCATGGCGCTTACTTTGGTGTGGCCGCGCTGGTTGCTGCGGGAGCCGTGCCGGTTGATCAGCGAGCGCGGGCCATTTCACGGGTCATGCTGGGCTTGACGACGGCCATCTTGATTGGCGCGCCGCTAGGCACCTGGGCGGGAAATCAGTTTGGCTGGCAGGTCGCCTTTGTCGGTGTAGGCGTCATTGCCTTGCTGACGGCTATGTTGATTCGGCTATGGGTACCTGTACAACCCTTCGATGCGCTGGCAAGCCCGTTGCGTGAGCTGTCGGCGCTGGTGAAACAGCGCGTGCTGGTGACGGTTGCGATTGCCTGCGTAGGCTGTGGCGGCATGTTCTCGATTTTCAGCTACGTGATGCCGACATTGACGCAGCAGGCGGGCATGAGCGAGGCACTGGGTCCGTTGGTGCTGGTGATTTTCGGCATTGGATCGATTATCGGTAACCTGGTCGGCGGGCGCATGGCCGACAGAAATCTGATGCGTGCCATTCCGCGCATCCTGATCTGGTGCGCCGTTATTCAGGGCGGGTACTACTTTGCCGCCGATTACGTCTGGTCAGGGCTCTTGTTTGTCGGCCTGGTGGGCACCTGTATGGCGCTTGCCCCGTCACTGCAAACCCGGTTAATGGATGTGGCGGGCAATGCTCAGACCATGGCGGCTTCGCTTAACCATGCGGCGTTCAACGGTGCTAATGCTTTGGGTGCCTGGCTTGCCGGGCTAGTGATCAGCGCAGGCTTTGACTGGTCGAGCACGGGGCCGGTGGGTACCGGTCTGGCACTCTGTGGACTGGCTATTTTCTTCTTCGGAAAATGGCTTGAAAAACGTAGCCCTGAGCCAGTGGCCGCCCACGCCCGGTAGCACGAAAGTGGAAAAATAGCCTAATCGTCTCTAATGTGTATAGGGTGCAACCCATAAGGAGGTGACCCCATGCATACTCAAATGACGAAAAAATCGCGTATTTTGACCCTCAGTGCTATTGCCGCATTAACGCTAGGCTTAGCAGGCTGCGGTACGACCACCGGTGAACGTGCGGCCAGCGGCGCAGGTGTTGGCGCGGCGGTAGGCGCCGGGGCGGCAGCGGCAACCGGCGGCAGCATCGGTCAGGGTGCAGTGATCGGCGGCGGCGTTGGCGCAGCTACTGGTGCCGCGACCGACCGAGAAGATATCAGCCTGGATTAAGCGCTATATTCAGCACCGGCTATGACGCAATCAGTATTCAGCCACGTTGCGATAGATGTTAACGAGCTAGATGTTAACGACATAGCCTGAAGCCGCGCATGCCCATATGAAAATGATCGGCGTGCGCGGCGTTATAATCAGGCCCCAATACGTTACCAAACGTGCCGCAAGCGCCATCCCGCGCTGCCCGTAAAAACTCTCCAACGCTTCCTTCATCATCCCAGTGTTTGATCAGCGTAATGCGCTGTCCATTCTCGAATCGAAAGCCGATGACATCCAGCGCTTCAGCTGTCGCGTGTTCGCTGCGCCGGGCGTTTTCTCGGTGATAGATATTACGGCAGGCGAAGCTGCCCACGTGATCAACCTGGCGAACAGGGCTGCCCATTATCTCCTGGGCCGCAGGCTGTAACTCATGGCGTTCATACATCACCCAGGCAAGGGCCAGCGGGCAGGTGGCAACAAAGCTTTGGTTAAACCGCACGCTGCTGGACTGCATACGCACAACATTGGTGAGTGGGCAGCTTGCTGTGGGCGCATAATCGGCAAGGGGTGTATAGCTAAGTTCGCCATCGGGCACGGTATCCAGCGCGGCCAGGCAGGCTTCTCTGTCACCGCTTAAACGTTTAATTTTCAGCTGAGTGATAGGAGTGATTGGGTCATCGACATAAAGAGGAGCCCACGGCGCCCAGTGGCGAGGGATTTCAATAATGCCTTTCTGTACGGCTACCCCAATGGCAATCAGCAATAATATAAACAGTGTGCTGCGCATCTAACCTCCTTGTGTATTCACGCAAACGCTACAGTCCACGCGGTGGGTGTGCGATACTGCGCACCTTTATAAACTTGTTGTTGGGCTACGTGTTTCGCCCACTATGTTTTTAAGCCGTGTTTTTTTAAACTAAGTTTTTTTAAACCATGTTTTCTTTTTCGCTAACTAGGGAAGCGCTTAATGTCCCAAGGTACGCTTTTTATTGTTTCGGCGCCGTCAGGTGCGGGCAAAACCAGCTTGGTTCGTGAGCTGATTGAAAGTCTTGATGGCATTCAGGTCTCGGTATCGCACACTACGCGTGCTAAGCGTGAGGGTGAGGTGGATGGTGTGAATTACCATTTCATCGACGTGCCGGATTTTGAGGCGATGATTAAGCGTGGCGATTTCTTTGAGTATGCCAAAGTCTTCGATAATTACTACGGCACGTCGCGCAAGGCAGCGCAAACGCTGCTGGAGGCGGGGCAGGATGTGATCCTGGAAATCGACTGGCAGGGCGCGCAGCAGGTACGCGAGCAAATGCCGAATGCGGTATCCATTTTTATTCTGCCTCCGTCGCGCGATGAGCTGGAGCGCCGCTTGGCGAGTCGCGGTACCGACGAGCATGCGGTAATCGCGCGGCGTATGCGCGATGCGGTTAGCGAGATGTCACACTTTAACGAGTATGATTATCTGGTGATTAACGATGACTTCACCACGGCGCTTCAAGAACTGCAGTCATTGGTGATCAGCCGTCGTCTAACGCTCGCCACTGTCAGCGAGCGGCATGCCCCGCTACTCGATGCGCTCTTGTCATAAGCGCCTAGCGTCGAGTAATCTATAAGGTCCTATCATCACACTTTTCGCTGGGTCGGTGACGTTATCCAACAACGTCGGCCCGGCGTTGTCATTACAGGAAGGCCCCCATGGCTCGCGTAACTGTTGAAGATTGTCTGGAAAATGTCGAAAACCGCTTCAAGCTGGTGATGATTTCCACCCAGCGTGCTCGTCAGCTGGCCCGCGGTTCGCGCGATGCCCAACTGGCCTGGGAAAATGACAAGCCCACCGTAATGGCACTGCGTGAAATTGCCGCAGGTCTTGTCGATCACACCGTACTCGACGAGCCGGTTGAAGCACCTGTTCGCGCGCGCCCTGCTATGGCGCCCAGCGCTCAGATCGACGACTAAGGCTGAACGGATAGGGGCGCGGTAAATGTTCACCATTGATGACCTGGCCGATCGACTCGGCGGCTACTTACCCTCGGACGAGATCCAGCAGGTCAAACGCGCCTTTTACTACGCCGAGCAGGCCCATGACGGCCAGCGTCGGCGTTCAGGCGAGCCCTACGTTACCCACCCGCTGGCGGTCGCCAATATTCTGGCCAATATGCACATGGACCATCAAAGCCTGATGGCGGCCATGCTGCATGATGTCATCGAAGATACCGGCGTTTCCAAGAAAGCCCTGGCGGCCCAGTTTGGCAAGCCCGTGGCGGAGCTTGTCGATGGCGTTTCCAAGCTGACTCAAATCACTTTTGAAGATAAAGCCGTGGCTCAAGCGGAAAATTTTCAGAAGATGGTGTTGGCAATGTCGCGGGATATTCGCGTCATTATCGTCAAGCTTGCCGACCGGCTGCATAACATGCGCACCCTCGGCGCGCTCAGGCCGGATAAAAAACGCCGCATTGCCCGTGAAACGCTGGAGATATATGCGCGTATTGCTGGCCGGCTGGGTATTAATACGATCCGCATCGAGCTTGAAGATCTCTCCTTTCAGGCGATCCACCCCATGCGCTCAGAGCGCATCAAGCGGGCCGTAGCCAACGCGCGTGGCCATCGGCGCAGCGCCATGCGTGAAATTCAGGCATCGCTACAGCAAAGCCTGGATGACGAAGTGCTTCAAGGCACGGTGGTGGGACGGCAAAAGCATCTGCTGTCGATCTATAAGAAGATGCGCGACCAGCGTAAGCCGTTTGCAGAAATCATGGACGTGTTCGGGTTTCGTATCATTACCGAGGACGTGGCCAGCTGCTATCGCATCCTGGGCGTGGTGCATAACCTGTATAAGCCGGTACCGGGACGTTTTAAAGACTATATTGCCATCCCCAAGGCCAACGGCTACCAAAGCCTGCACACCACGCTGTTTGGGCCGCGCGGCATGCCGATCGAAGTCCAGATCCGCACCCGAGAGATGGAGGCCATGGCCAATAACGGCATCGCCGCCCATTGGCTTTATAAAGCAGGACAAACGACCCATCCGATTGCCGAAGGCAGCCACGCCCGTGCCCGCGCCTGGGTAAAAGGGCTTCTGGAAATGCAGCGCCATGCGGGTAACTCGTTGGAATTTATCGAACACGTCAAAAACGACCTGTTCCCCGACGATATCTACGTCTTTACCCCCAAGGGCGACATCATGGAGCTGCCTCAGGGAGCGACGGTGATCGACTTTGCCTACAGCGTGCATACCGATATCGGCAATAACTGTATTGCCTGCCGTATCGATCGTCACTTGGCGCCGCTTTCAACACGCCTGGAAAGCGGTCAGACGCTTGAGATTATTACCGCGCCCGGCGCACGCCCTAACCTTGCCTGGCTGAGTTTTGTATCCACTGCCAAGGCGCGCTCGGCCATTCGTCATGCCCTGAAGCATCAGCAGCAGACTGAAGCGATTACCCTGGGCCGTCGATTGCTTAATAAGGCGCTCACACCTTTTGAAACCAGCTTGGAAGAGCTTGATGAGAATCTGCTCAAGCTGGCGTTTAAAGAGTTGGATGTGGCCTCCCAGGATGCGCTTCTAGAGTCGCTGGGATTAGGCAACCGTATGGCGCACGTAGTGGCCAGACGATTAGTCGATATCGCTCACGGCGGGCGTCACGATGCTAACTTTGCCGCGGTTGATAGCGGCAAAGCCGTATTGATCAGCGGCGGTGAAGGCATGGTGATCAACTTTGCACGCTGTTGCCATCCGCTACCCGGCGACCCGGTGCTCGGGCACCTTTCCATGGGCAAGGGGCTTGTCGTTCACCGCGCCGAGTGCCGTAATCTTATTGAACATAAAAACGACCCGGACAAGCTGTTCACGCTGGAGTGGTCTGAAACCATTGATGAAGACTTCCCGGTGGCGCTGCGAATTGAAATTGAAAGCCGGCGTGGCCTGGTGGCCGAGCTTGCTGGCCTTGTCACCGATGCCGACGCCAATATTGAGCGTATCGGTATCGAAGAGCGCGATGCGCGTCTCTCTACGGTCAATCTAACCCTGTCGGTAAAAGGCCGCGTTCATCTGGCGCGCATTATCAAGCGTATCCGTAACTTGCCTAATGTAAGCAAAATTACGCGTATGACCAATTAAAGCCGCTAACCCGTCTGGCTGAATCGCTATCGCGCATCGGCCATGCCGTGCTATGGCGGCAAGTCATTACATTCTAATAAAAATATTATATAAATAAGCTAGTTAGATAATTAACGCTAAATAACTATTAATGTTAAAACTAATGCTAAGAACTCAGGAGCAAGACATCGTATGAGCAATAAAGCCGTTATTAATACTGATAAAGCCCCCGCCGCGATTGGCCCATACTCGCAGGCCATTAAAGCCGGTAATACGGTCTATCTTTCTGGTCAGATTCCGCTGGACCCGACCACCATGGAGTTGGTGTCCGAAGATTTTGAAGCACAGGCGCGTCAGGTATTTACCAACCTGAAAGCGGTATGCGAAGAGGCGATGGGATCGCTTAGCGATGTGGTTAAACTAAATTTATATCTGGTCGATCTGGATAACTTCGCCATCGTCAATAAAGTGATGGAAGAGTTCTTCTCCACACCGTTCCCGGCCCGCGCCGCGGTGGGTGTGAAGGCGCTTCCCAAAGGCAGCCAGGTAGAAGCCGAAGCCGTTATGGTTATCGGTGATTAATACGCCGTAAAAAAACCGGCCAGACGCAATGGTTAGCGTCTGGCCGGTGTTTATCTAACGTTTACTTATCCAGCGTTTATGTATCTTTCACGCTGCAGTGCGCTTGTAGTGCTCAGGCTTTCTGAGGCTTTAAAAAGCCGCCCTCTTTGAGTATTTGTGCATATCCTTCACGGTAGCTTGGGTAGCTGAACTGGTAGCCGGTTTCGAGAATACGCTGGTTATCACACCGCTTGCTGGCCCGACGGCGCAGCGGCGACTGCATGGTATCGGTAGATTCCACCTTGAGCTGCTTACCAATCCAGGCCATCACGTTATGCATGGTGACCGGCTCGCAGTCGCTACCCAGATACAGGTTCGCAAGCGGCTGACCGCTTTCCTGAATGCGGATCAAGTGGGCCAGAATACCGGTACAGTCGTCCCGGTGAATGCGGTTGGAGTAGATAACCGGCGTAACGGCGGCGATACGGCCTTCCGCTACCTGATGAATCAAGCGGTCGCGGCCTGGGCCATAGATACCTGAAAAGCGCACAACGGTGCCGGGTAGCGGGTGATCAAACAGCATCTGTTCGGCTTCACACATCAACATGCCGGAGAAGCTGGTGGGGCCGGTGGGGCTCTCCTCGTTGACCTCTTCGCCTTCCTGCTGGCCATACACGCTGGTCGACGATACGAAGAAGACGCGGCGCGGCGGCTTTTCGTGCTGCTCCATCACGCTCAGCACCCGCTTCAGGCCTTCTGGGTAGGCACTTTGATAAGCGCTTTCTTCAAAGCGGTCAGCGCTTACGCTATAAATTACGTAGTCTGCCTGGGGAAGTGCAGATGCGTTGGTTTCATCAAGTTCGTTAAGGTCAAGCGCCAGAGGCTCAATGCCTGTGCCTTTTAATGCCGCTGTTTTGCGACGTACGCCAATGACGCGATGCCCCTCATCAATTAACTCGCGCCCTAAGGTAATGCCAAGATCACCACAACCGATAATCAGTACAGTTAGCTTCACCTTATCCACTCCTTTTGATAAAAATTCCCTATTGGATACAAAGTCCCTGCGAGATATGACATCGTCAGCAGGGTTTGCTTATCCTTTTCCGTCCCGCTGACTGCCATGATGTTAGTCACGAGCTGCTACGAGAGGATGCCCACTGGCGCCGTTATGACTTTAACAGAACTTCGCTACATCGTAACCCTTGCCCAAGAGCGCCACTTCGGTCGTGCGGCTGAACGCTGCCATGTATCGCAGCCAACGCTTTCCGTGGCGGTGAAAAAACTTGAAGAGGAACTGGATATACCGCTGTTTGAGCGCTCCAAATCCACGATTCAGGTTACCCCGCTTGGCGAGAAGATCATCGCTCAGGCCCAGCGTGTGCTGGAGCAAAGCCGGCTGATTTATGAAATGGCCAGCGCCGGTAAAGATCAGCTATCGAATCCGCTACGCATCGGGGCTATTTACACCATCGGCCCGTATTTATTTCCGCACCTGATTCCCGCGCTTGCCAATATTGCGCCGCAAATGCCGCTGTATATTGAAGAAGGTATGACCGGAACGTTACGTGCTAAGCTAAAAAACGGTGAGTTGGATGTCATTATTGTGGCGCTGCCGTTTACTGAAACCGATATTGTGACCAAACCTATTTACGAAGAGCAATTTGAAGTATTGATACCGGCAAACCATCGCTGGGTTGAGCGCGAGGCTATTCGTAAAGAGGAGTTGCTGGAAGAGCGCCTGCTGTTGTTGGGTGAAGGCCACTGCTTTAGGGACCAGATTCTTGAAGCGTGTCCGGCGATTACCCAAAAGCTTAATAACCCGAATAACACCTTGATTGCCGAGGGCGGGTCGCTGGAAACCATTCGCCATATGGTGGCGTCACGGCTAGGGATTACCGTATTGCCGCAGTCAGCATTAGGAACCGATCAATATGAAAATGCCATGCTTGAGAGCCGCCCCTTCGTCGACCCAGCCCCTTCACGGACGGTGGCGATCGCCTGGCGGGCCAGCTTCCCGCGCCCTAAAGCGATCGATGCCCTAGTGGATGCCATCAGCCAGTGCCAACAGCCTGCTCAAAAGGGTAAAGCGCACTCATGAGCGATCTTAACGGGCCCGTTACTGCGCTTAAAGGCGTCGGTGAAGCGTTAGCGCTCAAGCTTTCGCGGCTGGGCATTGAACACGTTAGTGATCTGCTTTTCCACCTGCCGCTGCGCTACCAGGACCGTACCCGGCTAACGCCGATCGGCCTGCTACGCGCCGGCCAGGAAGCCGTGATCGAAGGTGAGGTGACCGCCTCGGATGTCGTCAAGGGGCGGCGTCGAAGTTTGTTGATACGCCTGCGCGACGGCAGCGGTATTTTAAGCCTGCGTTTTTTTCACTTTTCGCCTGCTCAACAGCAGCAGCTACGCCCAGGCGTTTCGGTACGTGCGTTTGGTGAAGCGCGGGCCGGGGCCACCGGGCTTGAAATTTATCACCCCGAGTATCGCTTGAATACGGCGGGTGAAACGCCGGTCGATGAGTATTTTACCCCGATCTACCCCACCACCGAAGGCTTGAACCAAGCCCGCTTGCGGGCATTGACGCAGCAGGCGCTAGGCTTACTGGATAGCGCGCCTGAAGTGCTGCCCGATGTTATCCCTGACGCGCTGCGCCAGCGCTTTCACCTGCCGGGGCTCCACGCCTGCCTGCATTTACTGCATCAACCCCCGCCTGATGTGGATATTGACAAGCTTTCCAGCGGCCAGCATTCCGCCACGCGCCGCCTAGCGCTGGAAGAGCTTTTAGCGCATCAGCTTAGCCTGCGAGAAGTGCGACTGCGCATTCAGGCCGACGGCGCGCCGGAGCTGCCTTCTGGGCGCGGCCTGCAGGCGCGTTTTTTAGCCCAGCTGCCGTTTGCCCTAACGGGTGCCCAGCAGCGCGTGCTTGAGGAAATTACCCTGGATTTAAGCCGTCCGGCGCCCATGCTACGCCTGGTGCAGGGCGATGTGGGGTCGGGAAAAACCGTGGTGGCCGCTATGGCCGCGCTGGCCGCGCTTTCCGGCAATTGCCAGGCTGCCATCATGGCGCCTACCGAAATCCTCGCAGAGCAGCACTACCGGGCGTTTAAAGCCTGGTTTGAACCACTGGGCATCGAAGTCGCCTGGCTTGCGGGCAAGCTGAAGGGCAAAACCCGCCTGGACGCCAAGGCCGCGATTGCCGATGGCCGTGCGCGCATGGTGGTCGGCACCCACGCGCTATTTCAGGATGACGTGCATTTTCAGTGCCTGGGCCTGGCGATTATCGATGAACAGCACCGCTTTGGCGTCCACCAGCGCTTGGCGCTGCGCGAAAAAGGTGAAGCGGGCGGGCTAACCCCGCACCAGCTGATCATGACGGCCACACCCATCCCGCGTACGCTTGCCATGAGCGCCTATGCGGACCTGGACGTCTCGGTCATCGATGAGCTTCCGCCGGGGCGTACCCCGGTTAAAACCGTGGTGGTAGCGGATGAGCGTCGCCCCGAAGTCGTCGAGCGGATTCGCAATGCCTGCAGCGATGGCCGCCAGGCCTATTGGGTATGTACGCTGATTGAAGAGTCCGAAGCGCTGCAGTGTCAGGCCGCGGAAGTCACCAGCCAGGAACTGACGCAAGCGCTGCCCGAGCTTGCCATCGGCCTGATTCATGGGCGCATGAAGGCCAGTGAAAAAGCTGAAGTGATGACCGCCTTTAAAGAGGGCGAGTTGGATCTGCTGGTCGCCACCACGGTGATTGAAGTGGGGGTGGATGTTCCCAATGCCAGCCTGATGATTATTGAAAACCCCGAGCGTCTGGGACTTTCCCAACTGCATCAGCTGCGCGGACGTGTCGGTCGGGGCAGTACGGAAAGCTTCTGCGTACTGCTTTATCATCCGCCGCTTTCCAAAAGCTCCCGCGAGCGCCTGAGCGTCATGCGTGAAACCACCGATGGTTTTCGTATCGCGGAAAAGGATCTGGAGATTCGCGGCCCGGGCGAGGTGCTGGGCACCCGGCAGACCGGCCTTGCGCAAATGAAGATTGCCGACCTGGAACGCGATGCCGACCTATTGGAGCGCGTGACCGCGCTTGCCTCCGAGCTGCAAAGCGAGCCGCATATTACCGCGGTACTGGTGCGGCGTTGGCTAGGCGAGGCCGCAGGCCGCTACGGGCAGGTGTAGCGGCCTGCGGTGAAGTCTTACACCTTGGCACTAGCGCTGGTGGCATCTTCGATAGCGGCTGGCGTGCTGGTCAAGCGGTTGGCCGCTTCGCCCAGAGGCACTAGCTGTTCGGCAATCAGGCGTAGCTGGCTTTGAATGGGCCGATACAGCGTCAGCGCTTTCTCTTCCCCATTTTCCCGTTGAACGCTCTGCTCGTTTAGCTGCGCGAGTAGTTCGCTTGCCTGCTCATCCAGCGAGGCGATGAACTGGCGTTTATCCAACTGTTCGGACAGTTGCCCCAGCAGTTCGCTGATACGCTTGGCAGAAGGCATCGATGCCGCGTCTTCCTCATCTTCCGCCAGACGATGACGGTGGGCGCCCAGCGCTGAGAGGTGGCTCAACAGCGTATTGGAAAGCACCAGAAAGCGCAGGCCATTGTCGGCATCCTGCTTACGGTAGTGTCCCGGCTCATGAAGCATATTGGTCAGCAGCGTAGAGAGCGCGGCATCGGCGTTATGGGCATTACGCCGGGCCAGGCGATAAGCCAAATCATCCTGCTTGCCCTCTTCATACTGATGAACAATTTCATCCAGATAGCGGCGGTGATTGGTAATCGCCTTTGCGGCTTCACGGTAGAGCCGACGGCCCTGCCAGTCGGGCAGAATGAAAAACACCGCAAGCCCTGCAATCAGCGAGCCAATCAAGGTATCAAACAAGCGCGGCCAGATAAGATCAAAGCCGTCGCCCACCTGATTAAAGCTGCACAGCACCAGCAAGGTGATGGAAGCTGTCGCCACGACATAACGTTTTTCCCGGTTGGCAAAAAAGGTGACACCGGCGGCCACCGCAATCACGCTCTGCACGCTTGGCTGGGGGAACAGGCTGATCGACACCCAGCCTGCCGTAAGGCCCAGCACCGTGCCCAAAATACGTTGGGAAAGAAAGCGCCGCGTCGTGGCGAAGTTAGGTCGACATACAAACAGGGTCGTCAGCAAGATCCAGAAGCCCTGCTCGGGGTCCAGCCACTGAAGCAAACCGTAGCCCACCATCAGCGCGGTTGTCAGGCGTACCGCATGACGAAAGGTGGGAGAGCCAAGCGTAAAGTTGAGCTGTACTCGCTTCCACGCTTCCAGCAGGCTGGAAGGCGAGCGATCATAAAGTGCGCTATCGCGACGGTCATCAGTGGTGTCCGGGTTATGCGCACTGGCAATCTGCGCTTCAAGCGTGGCAAGGTTACTGGCGAGTGCGTTAAGCGGATGCAGCAGGGCACGCCATTCGGGCTTGCCGCGTTCGCTTAAATTATCGATAGAGGCTCTCAGGTCAGCAAGCGCCTGTTCGCTCTGCTGGTGATCAAAGGGCCGGTTAAGCAGTAGTGATTTGGCCAACTGACGGCAGGCGCGCCCCTGCTGATCTAACAGCCGCTGGCAGCGAAACAGCACATCGTGGTGGAAAAACGCCTCGGTGAGCGCGCTATAAGGGTAGTGGGTCGAGCTTGCCCGCTCATGAATGTCCTGGGCAATAAAGTAGATGCGCAGATAGCGGTTAAGTTTTTGACTGCCGCGCTGGCCTTCCAGGCGACGAAAAATCATCTCTTTGGCCTGATTGAGCGCATCCACCACTTTGCCATTCTGGCGCGCCAGGGCCACTCGGCGAGCCTCGACATCGACGCCGCGTACCGGCTCAAACAGAGCCGATTTGAGTATCAAGAACTCGCCTAGCGCTTTATAGACTCGTGCCATGCTTTGTTTGACGGGCTGACGGGAAAAAAGCGCACACCAGATAACCGAAATAACCCCGTACCAGGCGGCGCCTGCTAACAGCAGCAGCTGGCGAGACGCCACGTCGGCATCCACGCCGCCATGCTGCTCAATATTGATCATTGAGTAGATCGATAAAATCAGCGTGCCGGAGGCAATCGTGGCGTACCGCTGACCGATAGCGCCCAACATGATCAGAGTGAACGTGGAGGTTCCCAGCCCTAGTGCAAATAGCCATGGCCAAGGGAAAAGCCACTGCACGATAAATGAGGCCAAGGTAAAACATATCAGCGTGACCAGCAGCGCCTGTAAGCGGCCCTGCCAGCTGTCATCGGTTTCGGAAAGGGCACAGGCGATAATTCCCAGAAAAAGCGGAATAACCAACGCTACATCGCCCATTATGCCGCTAAACAGTAGCGCTGCGCTGAACGCGATAAAAACGCGCAGACTATAAGCAAACTTATCGAGGGTCCAAAGACGCCGAAGCGGCAGTGAAATAGGCATAGATGCTCTTGTTGTGGGTCGCTGTTAGACTTTAGTATAAACGCTAAGCTTGGGTCGTTGCTATGGCTTGTGGCTTAACTTGGCGTGCGCCTAAGGCATTTCGACGACCCGTTTACCTAAATTATCCCCATTGAGTAAACCAATCAGCGCTGGCGCAACGCTATCCAGCCCGCCGGAAATTTTATCGAGCTTCCACGCGAGGCGTTTTTGAACGACTAACGGCTGCATAAATTGTTGAAAGGCATCCCAGTAACGCAAGTAGTCGGGCACGACAAAAGGATGAACCGCGACGTTTTTTTGCCTTAGCTGTGCAAAGTTATCAGGGCTTTTACGCGGATTACGGGTCTGATACTGGCTTACTAACCCACACAGCACAATGCGTCCGTTAGTAGCCATTGATTCAATCGCTGTCGTGAAGGCGCGCCCCCCGATATTTTCAAAGTTAAGCGTAATTCCAAAAGGCGCCGCGTGATGTAGCTGCTCGATATAATCCGGGCTGCGATGATTGAGTACGCTCTGAAATCCTTTGTCATGCAGCCAGGCGCGCTTGTCGGCCCGCCCGGCCGTGACGATGACGTTTGCCCCTTGGTGCTGGGCAAGCTGCGCCGCGATAGAACCCACCGCGCCTGCGGCGGCGCTGACCAGTACGCTATCTTGAGCAGTAGGCTGCCCCAAGCGCTGCATACCCACCCAGGCGGTAAATCCCGTCATTCCCAGCGGATGCAGGTAGGCTTCTGGATCGCTACCCTCCGGAACAGGGGTTAGCTGCTGCCCGTCAGAAGCAACGATCTCCTGCATGGGAAGGTGACCTACGACGAAATCGCCGCGCTTGAAAGAAGGCCTGTTGCTGGCAATTACTTCGGCCAACGTCCAGCCGGACAACGGGCTGCCGACGGCCCAGCGCTCGATATAGTCGTACCCGGCTGGCTGCATACGTGTACGCATATACGGATCAACGCTGATATAGCGGGGTTTTAACAGTAACCGTGGTGTTTTGGGCAGGCTAATCAATGTCTTTTGGATATGCTCAGGGCGTAGTTTGCCGGTAGGCAAGTGTGCAAGCTTTAAGCCTATCGTGGTTACTATGGATGCGGTCATGGCTATCCGGTTATCGAATTAACAGTGTTAACGTTACCGCGAATAAAAGCCCAAGGCGTATTTAAGGCGTGTTTAAAAAGTCGTGCTCATAACATTATGACGGGGAAATGATAGGCAAAGAGAGCAGGGGCCCGCCACCCAAGGGTGGCGGGTAACCGCTAGAAGTAGCGCTACAAATACTTCAGCAGCTTTTGCAGCTTGTTCATATCAGCGGAGTCACCGACAAGGCGTACCTCGCCGTTGAGCATTCCGTCGAGGAAGGCCTGCTGCGTTGGTTTCCTGAGGATACGTAACGCGGCGTCTTGATCGCGAAAGCGTAGCTCAAGATCCAGATCGACCGGCAAGCCTTTACCTGAAGTGATGCCTTTTGGCGTCATTCGGTAGTAACGGGCGACGGTTAAGTCTTCCGTGGCAATACCCCAGTCTAGGCCGCGCATTCGTTCAAGCTGTTCACGAAAGCGCGGCTTGCGGCGCAGGGCGCGTTTGAGCATAAAGCTCAGCAGCCACAGCGTCAGCTTGAGCTTCATTAGGAAACGGCGTCCTTAAGCGCTTTGCCCGGCTTGAAAGCAACGTTTTTGCTTGCCGGAATTTGTAGAGGAGCGCCTGTTTGTGGGTTTTTACCGGTGCGCGCTGCACGCTCACGAACAGTAAAGGTACCAAAACCGATCAAAGCCACATCTTCGCCTTTCGCGACGCTGTTGGTGATTTCATCCAGAATGACGTTCAGGACCTGGCCTGCTTTGTCTTTGGAGAGATCGGCACTTTCAGCGATGGCAGCAGCGAGTTCAGGTTTGCGCATAAGGAATTCCCCTCATTAAAATTAAGTATGACGTGTAGCGGTGTTATTAAAAACGCCACCCAGGCTGGGTTAGCTTATCTAGCCTAGTCGTGAACGCGGTGAAAATCAGCCCAGTAGCGCAGGTGCGGCTCTGGAAAGCTCCACTTTCCGTCTCACGCAGCCCCCTGTCAACGCAAAACCGACTAAATTCCCGTCTTTATCTTCGCCAAGCGCGCTCATGTCGCTCCCTTCGCCCTCAATTCGCCAGCGTTCGGGTGGGATAAGCGGCGGGTAGGCTACCACCGGCAATAGCGGTGTTTTAACGATAACGGGCCAGGCGCCGAAGCTTACCGGGGTTGGCGTGCCGGAAAGCGTTGCCGCCAGCGCCTTGGCGCAGGCCTGTAGCGGCTGGACATACATGGCGTTGATGCTGTCGATACAGGCAACGTCACCCAGGGCATAGATATGTGGATTCGAGGTACGCAGGTGACGGTCTACCTGAATACCCTGGTCAGAGACGGCAAGCCCTGCTGTTTTGGCTAACCCCGTTCTTGGGGCAAGGCCGGTGGCCAGTAAGACAATATCAGCGTTGATGACCGCGTCATTATCCAGTGTCAGCTTGACGCTGCTGTCCTCGCCGATGTCGATATCCTTCAGCGTGCGGCCAAGCGCCAACTGGATACCTGCTTCGCCAAAGGCTTCGCCCAGCGCAACGCCGAGCGGTTCAGGCAGTAGTCTGGGCAGCGGAGTGGTTTCCGGCGCAATCAGACTTATCTGATGGCCGCCCGCGTGCAGGTCATTGGCGAATTCGCAGCCCACCAGACCCGCGCCGATAATGGCAATGCGCGCAGGCCGCTCATGCAGAGCGGTGTAAAATCGACGGTAGTCATCCAGATCGTTAATAACAAAAAAGTGCTGGGACACACTTGCTGGAATGGCAAACGGTGCCCGGGGCTCGGCACCGGTGGCAAGTACCAGGGCATCGTAGCCCAGCGTTTGTCCATTGCTAAGCCAAAGCGTTTGGGTGTCTGCAGATACCTGCTCTACCGGGGTAGAGGCCATGACCTGGATATTCAGCTCTTCAGCAAGGTCGGTGGCTGACTGCCTCGCCAGTTGGTCGGGTTTGAGCCCTTTCGCAAATCCGGTCGAGAGAAGCGGTTTGCTGTAATCATCGCCGCTGTCGGCACTGATCAGCGTGATGCTGCGCTGATCGCCCAGACGGCGTAACGCTCGGGCAAGCCCAATGCCTGCCATTCCCGTGCCGATAATGATCAGCTCGGCGTGGGCGCTGGTGGAATCAACCGTATGTGATGCAGGCATGCCATCCCCAAATAGTCAGTGCAACAAAAGCCAATAAGACCACCATGTTACACTACCCGCTCTGTTTTTTTGCCCAGGAGTACTCGGTGGCGACTTCCTCTTTTCGGCAAGCACACGCTTTCCCTGTTTGGCAGCCCGTGGCCGCGCTGCGCCCTACCATGAGTGCTTCGTGGTGGCAGTGGGTGGCTTCTACTGATTCGTTAACCGCCCGCCTGACGGCAGCAGGGAGTGAAAGGCCATTTCGTGTGCGCCTTTTACGCCAAGGCGTCGGCATGCCCCAGCCAGACGAAGCCCAGGCCTTGGGGCTCGCGTTACGTCATTATGCCTGGCTACGTGAGGTGGCACTTTGCGTGGGCGATACGCCCTGGGTAGTGGCTCGCTCGGTGGCGCCTCTGACGCAGTTAAAGGGGCAGCATCTGGAGAAACTGGGCGAGCGCTCGCTGGGCAGCTGGCTATTTCGTCAGCCTGATTTGATCCGCGGCCCGCTTGAGGCCACCGTCTGTGTTCCACGCTTTGCTTACCCAACGGATGCCGAGAGCCTTTGGGGGCGGCGCTCCGTATTTCAGCACGCCGGGCTTTCACTGCTCGTGCAGGAGTACTTTTTATCCTCTATGGCTAATGATCTTCGCCTGCCTTCGCGGTAGGCTTGCTCGGCATCTCTTCTTTTCGTGAGGTAAGCATGGATCGTTCTTTGTTGCGGCCAACCGGGTGGGCGCGATTGGCAGATTTTTTACACTTGATGCGGCTGGACCGCCCCATTGGTACTTGGCTATTGATGTGGCCGACCCTGTGGGCGCTCTGGGTGGCAGCGGAAGGTGTGCCGGGCCGTAACGTACTGCTTATTTTTGTGGCGGGTGTATATGTAATGCGCGCTGCGGGGTGTGTGGTGAACGATTATGCCGACCGGCATTTTGATGGCCACGTAAAGCGCACCAAAAATCGCCCGCTGGCAACCGGACGTATCAGTGAAACCGAAGCCCAGCTGCTGTTTATCGGCCTAGTGGCGGTCGCGTTTATTTTAGTGCTGCTCACCAACTGGTTTACGGTGCTCTTATCGCTGGGCGGGGTCGTACTGGCGTTTATTTATCCGTTTATGAAGCGCTACACCCACTTTCCTCAGGTGGTGCTCGGGGCGGCTTTTTCCTGGGCGATCCCCATGGCGTTTGGCGCCGTATTAGGGCATGTACCGCTAGATGCCTGGCTACTTTTTTTTGCCAACGTGCTGTGGACGGTGGCCTACGATACTCAGTACGCCATGGTTGATCGTGATGATGATTTGAAAATCGGCATTAAATCAACGGCAGTGCTTTTTGGTGACGCAGATCGTCTGATCATTGGCTTGTTGCAGATCGCCACGCTCGCGCTTTTGGCCTGGGTCGGCGTGCGCGTCGGGTTAGGCGGCTTTTTCTGGCTGGGGCTTGCCGGTATGGCGGCGACATTTATCCATCAGCAGCGCCTGATTCGTCATCGTGAGCGTGACCCGTGCTTCCAGGCATTTTTGAATAACCACTGGGCGGGGCTACTCATTTTTGCAGGCATTGCGCTTAGCGAATGGCCGGTTGTGGGCTAAGCCTGCTCAGCGCGATTAATGCTTGTCATATAAGTGTCATCAAGTCATGGTGTTATTGTCACTGAGATGTCATTGAATTTCCTTCTTTGAACACCGTGAGGCCCTGGGATGACCGCCAAGACCGTTTTGATTGTCGATGATGAAGCGTCTATCCGCGAGATGATCGCCGTAGCGCTGGAAATGGCGGACTATCGCGTGCTTGAAGCGGATAACGCCCAGGATGCCCACGCGCTGGTGGTAGACCATCAGCCCGACTTGCTACTGCTTGATTGGATGATGCCGGGCACCAGCGGTATTGAGCTGGCAAGACGCCTAAAGCGTGAAGAAGCGACGGCTGAACTGCCCATTATTATGCTCACCGCCAAAGGCGAAGAGGATAATAAGATTCAGGGGCTTGAGTCGGGGGCGGATGATTACATTACCAAACCTTTTTCACCGCGCGAGCTGGTCGCACGCCTGAAAGCCGTACTGCGTCGCGCCACGCCACGCGGCGTGGAAGACCCGATCGAAATCAATGGCCTGCTGCTGGATCCGGTTAGCCACCGCGTAAGCGCTCACGGTAAGGCGCTTGAAATGGGACCTACCGAATACCGCCTGCTGCAGTTCTTTATGACCCACCAGGAGCGGGCTTACACACGCAGCCAACTGCTCGATCAGGTGTGGGGCGGCAATGTCTACGTTGAGGAGCGCACCGTGGATGTCCATATACGGCGCTTGCGTAAAGCATTGGGCGAAGTGCATCAGAACCTGATCCAGACGGTACGGGGTACCGGTTATCGCTTCTCTGCCCGGGTGTAATTGTGCGCCTGTGGAGCCGTGAGCTGTGGCGCATTGCCTGGTTAGCGACCATTGGGGTTTGCCTGGGATGGCTATTGGGTTCGGCAGGGCTGGGGTTGTCGGCCGGATTGGCCGTCTGCTTGTTCTACCATCTACGTCAGCTACGCGTGCTTTTTCAGTGGCTCACCCTCAATCCGCATAATGAACCGCCCGCGGCCAGTGGCATGTGGGGGGATCTGCTTGATCGTCTTTATCGCTATCAAAAAAGCCAGCGTATCACCCAGGGACGATTACGGGCGACGCTGGCACGCATTCAGGAATCCTCTGAGGCTATGCGCGACAGCGTAGTCATGCTTGACCGGCACGGTGATCTTGAGTGGTGGAACAGCGCCGCAACGAAGATGCTGGGCCTGCAGACAGCGCATGATCGTGGTCAGCACATCACCAATCTACTGCGCGACCCAGACTTTATCAGCTACTTCAATGCACGCAAT
The DNA here is from genome assembly GCF_052376775.1 of Halomonas sp. AOP43-A1-21. Lineage (NCBI taxonomy): Bacteria > Pseudomonadati > Pseudomonadota > Gammaproteobacteria > Oceanospirillales > Halomonadaceae > Halomonas > Halomonas sp. AOP43-A1-21. The sequence goes on from NZ_JBQSWC010000003.1 coordinate 157,493, forward strand.
TATAGCGAGCCGTTAACTCTGACCTCGCCGATTGATGAGCGTAGCGTCCTGCAATACCAGATTACCCTCTACGGTGACGATGAGCGCTTGGTGATGGCGCGGGATATCACCCGTTTACATCGCCTTGAGCAAATGCGCCGCGATTTCGTCGCCAATGTTTCCCACGAACTGCGTACTCCGTTGACCGTTCTTCTGGGCTATCTGGAAACCTATGGCGATCTGGCCGACCAGCTTCCGCCCCGCTTAGGCCGGGGTATTGAGAAGATGCAGGAGCAGACCCAGCGTATGCAAAATCTGGTGAATGATCTGCTGCTGCTGTCGCGTTTGGAGATTGATCAGGGTGGCGAAGATCATCAGCCGCTATCTATTGAGCGCCTTCTGAATAGTGTTTGTCAGGATGCACTCGCTCTATCGCACCACCAGCATAGCGTGCGTGTCGAGATTGAAAACGATGCGGGGTTGGTGGGGAGTGAGCAGGAAATTCGCAGCGCCATTTCCAACCTGACTTTTAATGCCGTGCGCTATACGCCGCCAGGTAGCCAGATTACTCTGCGCTGGATGGCAATGGCGAACGGTGATGCCTGTATCGAAATCGAAGATAATGGCCAGGGGATCGATCCTGTGCATATCCCCCGGCTAACCGAGCGTTTTTACCGCGTTGATAAAGGCCGCAGCACCACCACGGGCGGTACGGGGTTAGGGCTTGCCATCGTTAAACACGTATTGTTACGTCATGATGCGCAGCTTCAGGTTGAGTCACATCCTGGTGAAGGCGCTCTATTCCGCTGTGTTTTTCCTGCCGTTCGATTGGCTGTCCTTTAAAGCCCTCTTCTTTTGCCTTTTAATAATCCTTGTACAAGTGTGTCACGATGTCAGTCAATTATGGTCAAAGGTTACCCATGTGCCATTTTTAACCAGTATGTGCTCCATTTAAACGGCAATAGAAAAGCTATTTGGCATGTGGGTGTTTTTGTAAGATGTTGTTTTATATTAAATATTTATTTTTTTGTCATTTTTGGCATTGGTCCTGCAATACTTTAAGCAAGGAAGACTACCGCAGGAAATGGTAAGCCAGGATGGCGCTTCCTTAAAATTATGCGGTATTAAACAGCGATCTAGGAGACGGAATATGATGTCCAAGGAACTACTCAAGAAAGCTGGTATTTTAGGTGTAACATTTGGTCTGATGGCAAGCCCATTTGCGTTTGCTCAAGAACCAGCTAACCCAAGCGGTAATATTTCTCCAGATGAGCAGCCGGTTGAATCTCAATCACACGATTCTACACAAGCAGGCTCTTCTGACTACGATCAAGACGATCTGATTCACGAAGAAGGCGATAACGCAGCGCATAACGATGGCGCAATGGGTTCCACGCACTCTGGCAATCATACCGATAATGACGCAATGGGCTCTGGCCCAACTGGCGAAACTTCAGGTGGCGATACCTCTTTTGAATCTGACGATTTACCCAAAGAGAATAGTTCAGTAACGACTGAGCAATAAAAGTCATCATGTTTTTATAGATGCTCAGGAAGAGCTAGCATGGGATAAGGATTTCCCACTGCATGGATGCTCACTGATTCAAGGAACGAATCAAGCGACAATCAGAACGTTAGTCAGGGTAAATTCCAAGGTTGGAGTCCCGCAAAAGGAAAGGAAGCTAACGTTAGATATTGTCCATAGCTACGAGATCAAGACCCTGCCACGGCGGGGTCTAATCTTTTGTGGGAAAAAATATTTTTTTTGAAAATGAAATTTGTTGCTCTGCTTTGATGCTTTAGGTGACTGCCAGCCTGATTTTAATAGGCTCACCACCTAGTTTTTTAAAACACAATACGCCCTGCGACTACACAGTGTGCCACTTTGGTTGAATAACAAAGGCGCATGTGCCATTATTACGCAACACGTTAGCGTGCTATCTATTTGTGCGACGGTGTTTTGCGTGCAACGTTTATTCAGCATGTGCCTGATATTTAAAGCTAATATTTATATATGGCATTGTTGGCATTTCTAATGCAAAAGATAGATGAGAGCGATAGCCGCTAGACGATTAGCTGGGCATTAGCTATAGCTATCAACCTTATAAGCGGCATTCATGTTATCAGGAGTAAGTCATGTTATTTAAAGCAATGGTAAAAAAAGTAGGTATCTTCAGTGTTTCTTTGGGCCTTATCGCAAGCCCGCTGGCATTTGCGCATAGCTCTATCGAGTTAAACAAAGATCGCTCTGTCGGTGAGATTACTCATCAGTCACAGTCCACCCGTACGTCTGAGTCAGCCACTTACTCTGCGAACGAGCTGAACCACGGTGACAGCGATCGTATGAACACTAACTACTCGCCGACTAGCCAGCAAGAGAGTGACCGTCAAAACACAAGCTCTTACAAAGCGTCTGATTTAACGCGCGATGAAGGCGACAGCACTGATTGGTAAGCCTTTTCTACTCTAAGTTAATAAAAACCTAGGGTGGTAAGAAACAAAGGTAGTAAGAAAAATTAGCAAGCATAAAAAACCCCGCTCATGCGGGGTTTTTGCGTTTCAGAACTAACCACTCGGCTATGCAGAGCCTTGGTGCGTGAGTTCGCGAGCCGTGCGGTAATGTTGGTCCCACATCAAGACGGCGCCTGCCACCGCGCCGGGTATCAGAAAGAGGTTGGCCAGTGGTATCCAGGTGATCAGGGTTACCAAGCCGCCATAGCTAAGGCTTTGCCACCAGCGCTTGGTAAGCCGTTGGCGCATATCTTTAAATGCGACCTTATTATTATCCATGGGATAGTCTAAGTAAGTAATGGCCATGATCCATGCTGAAAATAGCCCCCATAGCAGAGGCGCAAAAAGATTCAGTCCCGGTATCCAACTGATAATAAACAGCGCAATGGCGCGGGGGGCGATATAGCCTAGCTTAACCAATTCCCGGCCTACGGCATCAATCGCCGTTTTGGTCAGTCCCCGGTCATCCAGCGGAATTCGTCCGGTTGCCTGAATTTCCACTTTCGACGCCAGAAAGCCGTAAAAAGGTGCCGCGATAAGGTGAGTGATCAAGGTAAAGGTAAAAAACACCACGGCGAGTAAGCTAATCATGAAAAGCGGCCAGATCAGCCAGGAGAGCCAGTCAAGCCAGGTAGGTACCAGGCTCATCCAGTGATCCAGCCAGCCGGAAAAGCGATTGACCACAACGCCTAACATGGCGCCATAAACAAGGATATTGACGAGGATAGGCAGGAAAATATATCGCCGCAGACCCTTTTGATAGACCAGGCGCGTGCCCTGCTTAAGCGCTGTTATCGCATCCAACATGTCACTCATTCCTCATAAACGCAGACGTCCAGGCTGGTGTCAGCCCAGACGTATTGCAAGAGGAAATGCCTCGTGGGTCAAGGCTTTTTCGCTACCTTCTGATCGACGGTGTCCAGGTCGCTATGGCGAATATCGAGCCCCTTGACGAGGTATACCACGTACTCCGCCAGATTGTCGGCATGGTCACCAACGCGCTCCAGTGCGCGCAGTACCCACATGATGCTGAGTATGGAGCTAATCGAGCGCGAATCTTCCATCATGAAGGTCATTAGCGAGCGCATGGCACTGCCGTACTCATCATCGACCGACTCGTCTTCACGCACAACCTGCATGGCCAGCTCGGTATCGAAGCGGGCAAAGGCTGTCAGTGCATCGCGCAGCATTTTGCGTACGTGCTCGCTGATATGACGAACCTCGATCAACCCGCGAACCGGGCTGCTGTTTTCGCTGAGCAGTAGCGCATTGCGGGCAATTTTACTCGCCTCATCGCCGATACGCTCAAGGTCCGAGGTCGCGCGGATCACGGCGAGCACCAAGCGTAAATCCGACGCTGCTGGCTGACGGCGCGCCAATACGCGGGTGCACTCTTCATCGATTTGCAGCTGCAGATCATTAACCTGGCGATCATTGTCACGCACTTTTTCAGCTAAGCGGGTGTCACCTTCAAGCAACGCGTGGACGGCGTCCTGCACCTGCTTTTCCACCAGCCCGCCCATGGTCATCAGGTGGGTTTTCAACTCTTCCAGCTCTTGGTTGAACTGGCGTGAGATATGCTGGCTGTGGGTATCGCTCGTAATATCCATTGAGCACTCCTGAGATAAGGTCGGTTAGGCCCGGACTATTGTTTTCAAGTCATGCGGCCGGTGATGTAGTTTTCGGTGCGTTGTAAGCGCGGGTTAGTGAAGACTTGATCGGTAGGGCCATACTCAACAAGTTCTCCAGTGTGTAAAAAAGCGGTGTAATCGGATACCCGGGCGGCCTGCTGCATATTGTGAGTTACAAGAACAAGCGTAAGCTGCGATTTAAGATTACGGATCAATTCCTCGATCTTTAACGTTGAAATCGGATCAAGCGCTGATGCTGGCTCATCGAGTAGCAGTACATCGGGCTGGACGGCTAGCGTCCGGGCAATCACCAAACGCTGCTGCTGGCCGCCTGAAAGCTGCCAGGCTGAGCGGTGAAGGCGATCCTTTACTTCGTCCCACAGCGCCGCTGAGGTAAGCGCCCACTCGATGATGTCATCACGCTGCCGTTTGGGCAGGCGGTGTTGTAAACGCAAGCCAAAGGCCACGTTTTCATAAATCGACATGGGAAACGGGTTAGGGGTTTGAAACACCATCCCCACTCGGCGGCGCAGCTCGGTCACGTTCATCTGCGGGGCGTAGATATCCTGCCCTTCAAGCTGAATATTCCCACTGTGCGCCACGCTCTCATTAAGATCGTGCAGCCGGTTAATGGCGCGCAGCAGGGTGGACTTGCCACAGCCTGACGGGCCAATAAATGCCGTTACCCGGTGGCGCGGTATGCTAAGCGTTAAGTCGCGCAGGGCCGATTTCCCCGCATAAGCAAGGGTAAACTGGTTGATGCTCAGGGCGCTGTGCTCGGACGAAAAGTGCGTCACCGGCGCCTGAGAGGCTGTGGCTGAATCTAATGACGCTAGCATTCGCTTCCTCGTTGGCGCCTAAAATAATGACGCAGAAATATGGCAGTAAGATTAAGCACCAGCACAATGAGCACTAAAAGAAGTGCCGTGGCGTACACCAGTGGCATAGCAGCCTGTACATCCTCGCCATGAAAGGCGGTGTCAAATAGATGATAGCCAAGATGCATGAACTTGCGCTCTAGATGTAAATAAGGGAATTCACCGTCCACGGGCATTTGCGGGGCCAGCTTGGCGACGCCCACCAGCATCAGTGGCGCCACTTCGCCGGCCGCACGGGCAACCGCGAGGATAACCCCGGTCAGCATGGCGGGTATGGCCATGGGCAGGACAATGCGCACCAGCATTTCCAGGCGCGTGGCGCCTAGTGCCACCGCCCCTTCACGCTGAGCATCAGGAATACGTGCCAGCCCCTCTTCGGTCGCCACAATCACGACCGGTAGCGTTAACAATGCCAGGGTTAAAGATGCCCACAAAAGGCCGCCGGTGCCGAAGGTCGGTGAGGGCAACGTATCGCTGAAAAACCAGCTATCAAGCGTGCCGCCAATGCCGTATACGAAAACGCCCAGGCCAAACACGCCATACACAATCGATGGTACGCCGGCCAGATTACGTACTCCAATACGTACCAAGCGGGTAAGGCGGTTCTGGTGGGCGATTTCATTGAGATAGATGGCCGCTAGCACCCCAAAAGGCGTCACGATCACCGACATTAAGATGACCATCAGTACGGTGCCAAAAATAGCCGGCCAGACACCGCCGCCCGTATTGGCGGCACGTGGACCCTGGCTCAAGAACTGCCAGACGTTTCGGCTCCAGGTGTGCATTTTCTGCCACCAGGACATGGCGTTAGGCGCCAGCGCCTGGCTGACACCGCTCAGTGATTGACGCAGTGTCTGGCCATCGGTGGTTACTAGCAGAAGCTCGGCATCAGGGCGTTCCGCCTGGGGCAGGGCGAGCGCCTGAGTTAGATAACGCCATGCCTGGTCTTCACGGAGCAACTGCCCGCCCGTTTCCACGCCGGCTAAGCGGCCGATAAAATCACCCCACGGGTTACGTTCCAGGCGAATCAGGTCGCTTGGCGTGCTGCGTGAGACGATGTCGTCCAGATTTACCCAGCGCCAGCTAACGCCGTCGATGTCCCGGTTCGCCGTAAAGTAAAGCCGTTCAAAGCCCTCTGCTTGCGGTAGCGGGGCCTCGCGGGTCGGCTGCCCGGCGACGCTTGCACCTGAGCGCAGGGTAATTTCTTCAAGCGTGGCGGGCCAAAAATGACCTAATCCGCGTACCACCAAGAGCGCTAACAAGGCCGCTAGCATTAAAAGTGATAAAGCGACGCTAGCGGCACATAACCATGGCCAAAGCGCGTCCAGCAGGCGTCGGCGAGGTGTATTTGAGAAGCGGCTCATTAATGGCGCCCCGCTTTATGATACCGGCGTCGCATGCGTGAACGGACTACTTCAGCCAGGGTATTAACCAAAAACGTAAAGATAAACAGCACCAGAGCAGCAAGTATCAAATGGTGGTAGGTAAGCCCGCCGGGCGAGGCTTCGGGAAGCTCAATGGCAATGGCCGCTGCCATGGAACGCATGCCTTCAAAAGGACTGACACTCAACAACGCCATGTTGCCACTGGCCATCAGCACAATCATGGTTTCCCCGACAGCACGCCCCGCGCCAATCATCACCGCCGAGAAAATGCCGGGGCCAGCAGCCGGTAAGGCAACTTTCCAGAGCGCCTGCCAGCGGCTGGCGCCCAGCGCTTGGGCACCCTCCATTAAGCTTGTTGGCACATCAGCTAAAGCATCCTCTGCCAGGGCGTAGATGCTGGGTATAACGGCAAACCCCATGGCGATACCCACAATCAGCGCATTGCGGGTGGCGTAATCCATTCCCCAGTGCTGCTCGAGCAGGCGGCGCAAGTCGCCGCCTAACAAAAACTTCTCAAGCAGGGGGGCAAACCACAGCGCCAAAAGCACCATGCACACGAGCCAGGGCAAAAGCCACAGGCCGGCCCATGAAAGGGGCAGCCACTGACGCCAGCGCGATGCGGCCATGTGCCAGAGGACACCTGCCAAGCCCGCGCTGATAGGTAACCAGATCAATAGCGCCAGGGTGCTGGCCAGATGACGCTCAACCCAAGGGGCAAGCACTAAACCGGCAATAAACCCCACCACCACGCCGGGTATCGCTTCCATCATTTCAAGTGTTGGCTTAACGCGGCTGCGTAGGCGAGCCGACATAAATAGAGCCGAATACATCGCGGCTCCCAGGGCTATCGGCAGGGCAAATAGCATGGCAGCCAGAGCGGCTTTTAACGTTCCCCAGGCCAGCGGCGAGAGTTTGCTGAAGGCAAACGTTTGATCCCATGCCAGCAGAGGCAACGTTTCCCAAACGAGAAACACGCCGATCGCCAAAATCGCCAGCAATACACCAATACCGCCAGCAGTAATCAGACCGGTGGCTATACGGTTTTTTAACTGGCGTAGTGGCTGGCGAGAAACAGCAGCGCGAGGTGGGGTCATATCAACATCATAAGAGAGCCGGGGCCGTCATGAAGAGGGTTTGCATGGTGAATTCTCCTTACTCTAAGTCATTTTTATGACAATTAGATGATAGTTACCTACCAGGTACGCTGAGCATCTATATCGTTATCGGGAAGCGGCACAAACCCCGCTGCGCGGGCAATGCGCTGGCCTTCCTCGGATAAAATAAGTGCTAGCAGGGCTTGGTCAGCCGGTGGTAGCGAATCGCCGGGCGGTAAGTTAACGTACAGGTACAGGTCGCGCGATAGCGGGTACTCGCTGCGCTGAATGGCCTGCTCACTAGGCGCGATTTCAGCGCCTTCCTGGGTAATTAGGCTTAGCGCATGAACCATCGGCGTCAGGTGGTTATAGCCTGCATAGCCCATGGCGTTGGGAGACTCTCCCACTGCGGCAACCACCGCTGAGGAGCCAGGATGTTCGCTGATATCAGGCCTGAAATTGCCGCCGCAAAGCACCTCGGCCTGAAATAGCCCATGGGTGCCCGAGGCTAAATTACGCCCATGCAGGGCGATGCTTCCATACGGCCAGTCACGTGTGGTGGCCAATTCGTCCCAGCGTCTTATTGGAGCTTCGGCACCACACGTCTGGTCAGTGGAGAAAATAGCGTCGGCCTGCTTACGCGTGATGGCTCCTAACGGGTTATGCCGGTGCACGACCAGAATCAGTGCGTCCTTCGCCACTTTGAGTTCCAGCGGCGGATAGCCATATCGGTCGATAAACGCCTGACGTTCGCCAGCATACATCGGGCGTGACATAAGCCCCAACCGGGTAGTACCTGCCGTTAATGCGGGGGGGACGCTGGCCGACCCGGTGGCTTGAAACTGCAGGTTAACCTCAGGGTAGCGGGCGGTGAGTGACTCGCCCCAGCGCAACATTAGCCCGGCCATGGTGTCAGAGCCAATAACGCCCAGCGTGCCGCTAATCGGTTGAGGTTGCCCCCAGACCGCTGATGCGCATAGCATTAGCGCCATGGCGAGCGTTAAACGCAGACGCGGCTTCTTGCCCGACGATAAACCGATACGCTTCAAACGAGTTTCCTCTTATGATTAACTAGCGTTTTTATATTGCAATGCAGCACTAGCACAACAATAACCTTATTAAGCGACCAACTAATGACACTTTTAGAAACCGACCTGGACGATGTCCCCGCGCCTCAAGGACAGCTCACCCTAAAATTACTGGCTTCTCGACAGGATACCAACCTTTACGGCGATATTTCGGGCGGGTGGCTGGTCAATCATATGGATCAGGCGGCAGAACTGGCGGCAGGGCGTGAAGCAGGCGGGCGAACATCGACAGTGGCGATTGAGTCGATGGACTTTTTAAGCCCAGTACGTGTTGGCTCGATGGTGAGCATTTATACCCAAGTAAAAGAGATTGGCCACAGCTCGATTAAAATTGATGTGGAAGTTTGGGTGCGCCCGCCTCTGGGACGACGTCTTGAAGAGCGCCAAAAGGTGACCGAAGCGCTATTTGTTATGGTGGCACTGGACGACAATGGGCGTATTCGCGCCGTTCACAGCTAATATTCTGTCTAGCTATTATCCGTTTTAACCATCATCCGTTATAACGATCAGGGGCGCCGAAGCGCCCCTGGTTCATGCAAACATTTTTATCCAAACGTCATCAGTCGATAACGCTTAGCCGCCCACTTTATCGCGGCCTTTCAGATAGGCATATTCGCCGATATCACTGAACGGACGAATAACCTTCTGGAAGGCAGAGTAGGACTCATAAACGCGGCGCGAGTCTTCGTCGTTTTCGACCTGATTCTGAATCACTTGCTGCGATGACTCATAAAGCGCCTGGATCACATCCTCTGGGAACTCGCGCAGCTCAACACCGTGCTCATCCACCAGTGTTTCAAGCGCCTGGGCGTTGCGGAAGGCGAACTCGGTGTACATGGCCAGGTTGGAGGCGCGTGCTGCTTCGCGGATAACGTCCTGGAGATCTTCCGGCAGGGCGTTCCAAGCATCCAGGTTGATCATGGTCTCGACGGTAGCCGTCGGCTCGTTCCACACCGTGGTGTAGTAGTAGTCGGCGACCTGATGCAGACCAAACGCCATATCGTTGTAAGGGCCTACCCAGTCGGCAGCATCCAGCACGCCGGTTTGCAGCGAGGTAAAAATCTCAGACCCCGCCATGTTGACGGTGCTCACCCCGATGCCGTTCATGGCTTCACCGGCAAGGCCTGGCAGGCGCAGTTTGAGGCCCTGCATATCAGCTAGCGAGTTGATCTCTTTTTTGAACCAGCCCGCCATCTGCGGGCCTGTGTTGCCCACGGCAAACGGTTTGAGGTTATGCTTGGCATAAATCTCATCCCACAGCTCCTGGCCACCGCCGTGATACAGCCACGCATTCATCTCGGTGGTGGTCATGCCGAAAGGCACGGCCGTAAAAAACTGTGCAGCGGCTAGCTTGCCGCGCCAGTAATAAGGCGTGGAGTGGCCGATTTCAGCCGTTCCGGCGGCAACCGCATCAAACACTTCCAGGGCGGGCACCAGCTCGCCGGCACCGTGTACGCGGATGGTCATCCGGCCGTTGGAAAGCTGCTCGACGCGCTTGGCAAAGTCGTTGGCACCGGTACCCAGCGCCGGGAAATTTTTCGGCCAGGACGTGACCATGTCCCAGGTGTAGGTTTCTTGCGCGTGGGCGCTGGTTACGAAAGGTGCGGCGGCGACACCGGCGGCACCCAGGCCGGCGGTTTTCAGGAATTGGCGGCGTTGCATGGCGGGCTTAACTCCGAGAAAGTATGATTTTTGTGTAATTGCACGTGAGCGCAAGTTTCCGCTCGTCAGTATGCGCTAATCCGGTTTTATTGGGCAACCTGCCGATTCATTTCACTTAATGCGCGCGCTATAGCGGGATTAGTTTGGCAAACCCCAGCACTAGCCATTTAACGCCATCGCCCTCAAAGCTGACCTGTACGCGTGCGCGGGCGCCTTCGCCCTCGGCGTTAAGAATCACCCCCTCGCCAAATACCGGGTGGCCCACGCGCTGGCCCACGTGCAGGGTCGGCAGGTCGCCATCGCCCTCCACACGTTGCTGGGCAAAGCTTGTGCGCGCCGCCGTCACCGGGCGCGAGATATGTCCGCGTAAGCGGACTTCTTCTAGCAGATGCGGGGGTAGTTCGCGCAAAAAGCGTGAGGGGCGGGGGAAGACCTCTTTGCCATGCATGCGACGGGTTTCCGCATGGGTCAGGTAAAGCTTTTGCATGGCGCGGGTAACGCCCACGTAGCAAAGCCTGCGCTCCTCTTCGAGCCGTCCTGGCTCTTCAATCGACATTTTATGCGGGAACAGCCCCTCTTCTACGCCGGCAATAAATACCACCGGAAACTCCAGACCCTTGGCAGAGTGAAGCGTCATCAACTGCACGCTATCTTCGAACTCCTCGGCCTCATGGTCGCCCGCATTAAGCGCCGCTTCGGAAAGAAAGGCTTCAAGTGCGGCCATGCCTTCGCCTGCTTCCGGCGTTTCAAACGCATCTCCCTGGGTAAAGGCGCGGGCGGCGGTCACCAGCTCTTCAAGGTTTTCGACCCGCGCCTGGCCTTTTTCACCGCGCTCGCTTTTATGGTGCTCAATCAGCCCGGTGTGCTCGGTGACATGATCGATGATTTCATAAAGCGTCAGGCCCGCAGCGTCGTTGTCGAGCTGCTCGATCAGGTTGGCAAAAGCCTGCACAGCATTGCCCGCGCGGCCTTTCAGCGTGCCGTCGCCCAACGCGTCGTGCAGTGCCTGCCACAGCGAGATGCTCTCGAGCCGGGCGCGGTGGCGCAGAATTTCCACGGTGCGGGTGCCGATGCCGCGGGTGGGCACGTTGATCACCCGCTCAAGGGAGGCGTCGTCATCGCGGTTGAGCAGCAGGCGTAAATAGGCCAGGGCATTCTTGATCTCCAAGCGCTCGTAGAAGCGGTGCCCGCCGTAAATACGGTAGGGCATCCCTTGGCGGATCAGGGTTTCTTCCAATAGCCGCGACTGGGCGTTGGAGCGATAAAGAATTGCGATATCGCGCCGATTGAAGCCTTCGTCGACCTTTTCTTTAATGGTATCGACGATATAGCGCGCTTCTTCCAGGTCGTTAAACCCGGCGTATACCGAAATGGGCTCGCCTTCGATACCGTCGGTCCATAGATTTTTACCCAGCCGCTCGCTGTTATGGCTGATCAGCGCATTGGCGGCATCCAGAATGGCGCTGGTCGAGCGGTAGTTCTGCTCAAGGCGGACCGTATGGGTTTCTGGAAACTCTTCTTCAAAGCGGCGAATATTTTCGACCTTGGCCCCGCGCCAGCCATAAATGGACTGGTCATCGTCGCCGACGGCGGTCATGGGGGTCTGCATGCCGGTGAGCAGTTTGAGCCAGGCGTACTGCAGCGTATTGGTGTCCTGAAACTCATCCACCAGCACGTGGCCAAAGCGCTCACGGTAGTGATTTAAAAGCGCTGGATTATCGCGCAGAAGCTCCAGGCTTCTCAGCAGCAGCTCGCCGAAATCCACCAAGCCGCCGCGCTCGCAGGTCAGCTGGTAGCGCTCGTAAAGCTCAACCATCTGGGCCAGATAGGCGTCGCCATCCACATTGACCTGATGCGGGCGCAGACCTTCTTCCTTACAGCCGCTGATAAACCCTTGCACCTGACGCGGCGGGAAGCGCTCATCGTCGATGGAGTAGTCTTTAAGCAGGCGCTTGACCAGGCGAAGCTGGTCATCGGAATCGATAATCTGGAAGTTTTGCGGAAGCCGCGCATCTTGCCAGTGAGTCCGCAGCAGGCGGTGAGCTATCGAGTGGAACGTGCCCACCCAGACATGGCGTAACGAAATGCCCTGCAGCGCTTCAAGGCGCGTGCGCATTTCGCGGGCAGCTTTGTTGGTAAAGGTGACCGCCAGCAGCGCGTAGGGCGATAAGCCTTCTGCATGCATCAGCCAGGCGATCCGGTGCACCAGTACGCGGGTTTTACCGGAACCGGCACCGGCCAGCACGAGAAGGTTACCCTGCGGGGCACTGACTGCCTCACGCTGAGCGGTGTTGAGCTGATCGAGTATCGCCGTGACGTCGTCCATAAAAGCCGCTGCCGGATCGAAAATGGGCGCCTAGTTTAGCACAGCAAACACACTGGCTGTGTATACAGGCGTCGGCGACAAAAATTAGTTGTCTTCGGGATAGCGCAGCGTATTCAGGCTTTTCTTCACGGCTTTAAGCTGTTCCGCCAGTTTGGGCCCGCGGGTTTTGGCAACCCCCACGGCTAATACATCGATCAACACCAGGTGGGCAATCCGCGAGCTCAACGGCGTGTAGATTTCAGTATCTTCATGAACGTCGATATACAGCGGCAGGCTAACTTCTTCCGCCAAGGGCGAACCGCTAGGGCACAGCCCAATCACTGTGGCACCCGCTTCGCGGGCCAGACGCACGCTGGCCACCAGCGCTTTGGTGCGGCCCGTCTGTGAAATGGCCACCACCACATCGCCCTCTTTAAGGGTTACGGCCGACATATTCTGCATATGCGGATCAGCGTAGGCGGAAGTGGATATCTGCAAACGGAAAAATTTGTGCTGGGCATCAAAAGCGACTGCGCCTGAGGCGCCAAAGCCGTAAAACTCGACCCGATTGGCCATGGCCAGCGCATTCACCGCGCGGCCCAAGGCGTCGTTATCCAGCCGGTCACGTACAGAAAGTAGCGTGCCAACGGTGGAGTCGAAAATGCTGTGAGAAAATTCAGCGACGGAGTCGCTATCGTTCATCGAGAACTGAGCAAACTGGCTGCCAGAGGCCAGCATTTGCGCTAACTGCAGCTTAAAATCCTGAAAGCCGTTACAGCCCAGGGCGCGGCAGAAGCGCACCACGGTGGGTTCGCTGACGCCGGCTTCCGTTGCGAGGTCTACAATCCGCATATGGATGACCTCATCAGGATTACGCAGCACAAACCGCGCTACCTTTTGTTCGGAGCGACGAAAGTGCTCCATGCGGCGTCTCATCTCATCGAACAGGGCGCGACTCACATTTAGCTCCTCGGTTATCCAGTGCGCTGGTCTCACTACATGCGCTTTGCTGTATTAAACAGCATTTTCGACAGTATGCCTGAGTGACGGCATAAATGGGCAATGAAACGCCGACTTAGCCGTGCGTTTAAATGGCGTTAAGCAAATTCGTCAACTTTCGTCATCATTTTGTCAAGTAAGGTATAGTAATAAGTGAAGTGCCGCACTGCATCATTTAACAGTCGTCACGGATGCAGGTGGACGAAGGCATATTCACCTGGAGGCACGTCGATTATGAGAAACGTCGAACGAATCACCTCGGTTAAGAGCGAACTGCTGGATATTTTCATGAGCATGGAAGTAGATGAACATGCTCAGCGTCAACGGAGTGCCGCTCAACGCAACTTACGAGCGCGTCGAGGGATTGAGCTACATCGGGAATTTCAGAAACTGTACCGGGATATCGCCCCCCTGCCGGAAGAAGATGAGCGGCAAGAAGGCGAATTGCACTAGCTGGATAGATCGTTAGCTATTGACTAGCGTGCTGCCCCACCGTTTGGCGGGGCACGCCATGTTAGTTTATTTAAATGAGACCCGTCAGGAAGACGACGATCACGCCGAGTGGCGCCATGTATTTGGCGAGTAGATTCCACAGCGTGAAATCGTAGATATCCAAACGCAGCTCCTTGCGCGCTTCTTCTTTATCCAGGCAGATCGAGAAGAAGATGATCGCGCCCAGACCCGTCAACGGCAGCAAGATTTTGCTGGTGAAGGTGTCGAGGAAGTCGAAGATATTGAGGCCGAAGAGCAGTACATCGGACCATACGTTAAACGACAGCAGCGCCGCCACGCCCAATACCCACACCGCAATACCGCTTACCAACGTTGATCCTGTACGGCTTAAGGGCGTGCGCTCTTCCAGCGTTTCAACCACCGGCTCAAGCAGCGAAATAGCCGATGTCAGCGCGGCAAATGTCAGCAGCAGGAAGAACATCAAGCCTAAAATCGTGCCGCCCGACATATTGCCGAAGGCAAGGGGGAGCGTTACGAAAATCAGCCCTGGACCTTCACTGGCGCTTAAGCCATTGGCGAATACGATCGGGAAGATCGCCAGACCCGCGAGCAGGGCGATAGCCGTATCCAGGATAATAACGGTACGGGCAGTGCTGATCAGGTTGACGTCTTCACCAAGGTAAGAGCCATACGCCATCATGATGCCCATACCCAGCGAGAGCGTGAAGAAAGCCTGGCCCATCGCCGCAAGTACAACTCCGCCATCTAGCGCGTCCCAGTCAGGGCTGAACATAAAGCTCAGCGCTTCACCGAAGTAGCCGCTCGCCACGCCGTAGCCGACCAGAATTAACAACAGCACCACCAGCGCAGGCATCAGAATACGTGACGCCGCTTCAAGCCCCTTAGTCACGCCGCGTGCTACGATACCGACGACCAGCACCATGAACGCGCTATGCCAGAGCAGTAGCGTTGTAGGACTGCCCAACAAATTAGTAAAGATAGCGCCAACCGCGTCGGCGTCCTGGCCGTTAAACGTGCCAATCACCGAGCTTAGCGTATAGTTCAGCGACCAGCCGCCGATGACGCTGTAGAAGGACAGAATCAGAAACGCGGCCAGAACGCCGCTGATACCGATAGTTGCCCAGGCCCGAGAGCGCCCGTGGCTGCTTGCCAGGTCGGCCATGGTGTTAATTGGATTCTTCTGGCCGCGACGGCCAATCATCCATTCCGCTACCAGAATCGGCAGGCCGACCAGCGTGACACACGCCAGATAGACAAGCACGAAGGCGGCACCGCCGCTTTCGCCTGTCATATAAGAGAAGCGCCAGATGTTCCCCAAGCCTACTGCCGATCCAGCGGCAGCCAGCACAAAGCCCATACGAGATGACCATTGTGCATGTGCAAGCTTTGCCATACATCACCTACTAGTTAGTTAAATTGTAATAAGCCGCTATGCGTCCCATTTACGCATGTTCGATAAGCCCAACCCCCTCGCTTATCGAAAGTATGCGCAATTTATCCGATCAGGAGGGCCCGTGCCAGTTAGGTTAAATTAATATTAGGTTAAAACAGTTGGTTTTGCGTCTCGCCGGGAAAGGCATTAAGCGGTGGCAGGCAGGTGAGTTCGTCAAGCGCATTGTAGAGCGTTCGGGCCATGTCCGGGGACTTGAGGTTGTCGGCAGTATGCACAAATAAGAAAGGGGTTTTCCCCTGACTTATCCACAGCTTTAGCTGTGCTTTCCAAGGTGCGAAGTAGCCCGTATTAATCGTTTTGTCAATATGGCCAATAAAGCGAATGACCGGAAAATTACCTGTGGAAAGCACGTGTAGCGGGAGTTTCGGCTTTTCCTGTTGGGCATGAGCAAGGCCCAAGTGGCCATTAGCCGGTGTAGAAAAGACCGGACGCACGTCCAGCATCACTCGGTTGGCACAATAAGTTATCAACAATTGGTTAAGAGCTTTTTCAGCCGCGCCTTTGTGGAAAAAGTCGGGGTGACGGACCTCGACGGCACATGGTAAATGCCCGGGCCAGCCCTTTAATAACACTTCTAGCTGAGGAAGTTCGTTAGGGCCAAAGTCACGCGGTAATTGAACCATGGTAGGACCCAACCGGTCATGAAGCGGCGTCAACGCGGTTAGAAAAGCCCACACGTCGTCGAGATTGGTCAACCGCTGATCGTGAGTAACGCTTGCCGGTAGTTTAAAGCAGAAGCGAAAGTGAGCCGGTGCCTGGCGAGCCCAGGCGGCAATCGTCTCCGTTTTCGGCGCGCCGCTATAAAACGTCGTATTGCCCTCTACGCTTGAGAACACGCTGGCATAGTCGCTAAGCAAATCACTTTTTGCGTGGCGAGCATAAAGGCTGCCCTGCCAGTCCTGGTTCGCCCACATGGAAACGAAAGTCCAGAATTTTTTCCCTGTAAATGAGTGAGTGAGTGAGTGAAACTTCGTCATTACAACATTCGAGAAGAACTCAATTAGCAATTAACAGTGATACAGCATTTATTTACGCTGTATGAATAGTACAAGACGCGGGAAAAAAATCGCAAAAAATTTTCCTGTAGTTTTATACCTGAAACCTAAAGTACTCTTTACAGGAAAAAGTTGAACAGAGGGTGGGGAGGTTCTGTCAAGATTAATGGTTAGTGTGAATTCCACTAAAAACAGCTACTAATGCTATACTGGAACAATATCTTACGTTATTTTCGACAAGTAAATACGCTACTAATTGACACCAATATAAGCGACTGGGTGTTAAAATCACAAATATATAGGCGACTGAATATGAATCGGCCTGTTAGAGTTATTGGAACTAACCGAAGGAGCCTTACTGGGCAGGTTTCTTTCTTACGAGGAAGCACTTGCAATTTTGAGTCATCATTAGAGCGCGATTTCCTGATGATCCTCGATTTTGATCCGTTGGTCGCTACGGTTTGTGAGCAGCCGCTAACCCTTAAGTATCAAGATGATGATCGAAAAAGGCGTCAGTACACGCCCGATATGCTCGTGACTTACTCGGATGAAGCGGCGCCGATTCTGTATGAGGTTAAGTATCGCGAAGATTTGAGAGAAAATTGGCACATTATGAAGCCTAAATTTCAGGCAGCTATACGCTATTGCAAGCAGCAAGGTTGGGGCTTTCGCATTGTGACTGAGCGAGAGATTAGAGGCACTGGCCTATTGAACAATGCACGATTTCTAAGGGCCTATAGGGACTTGGCAGAGGACTCGGCTACCGCTACTCACTTGGCTAGAACCCTTGCCGTGCTCGGTGAAACAACACCTGAAATTCTACTTACAGCTGCTTATGCGAATGAGGAAAAGCGTATGTGTGCGCTTAGTTGTTTATGGCAAATGATCGCTATAGGCCGTGTTCATGCTGACCTCATACGCCCATTAAACATGTCCAGCCCCATATGGATTACTAACGGAGAAGGTTTCTTATGGCTACAGAGCCCGCTTTTCTATCGGTAACTACTGGGTCTGTGATAACAGCCAATGGTCGTACCTATAGAGTTTCGCACTTGTTGGATACAGCAACCCTCCTTGCTAAAGATACCGACACTGGAGAGGTGCACCGTCTGTCTGCGCATCAGCTTCGTCCCGTAACGGATATAGAGCTTGGAGAAGGTGGTGTTGCTGAAGGAAAGGATTTATCCGAGATCGAAGACGAAGACTGGCAAGTTGCTCAGCAGCGGTTTGCAGCAATCCGTCCTCTACTTGACGATCCATTTCGTACTCGTGCAAAGGCAGAGCAGTTAGCAGAAGAAGCCGGTGTTCACGTTGCCACTTTATACCAATGGGTTAAGGACTATCACGAGGCTGGCCATATTTCAGCATTGATACCAGCCCCGCGAGGCCGCAAGCCAGGTACGAAAAAGCTCGATAAGAAAGTCGAGGCAATAATCGAAGGGGCGATCAATGACTTATATCTAAGTCGTCAACGATATAAGCCCAGTGACGTAATTATCACTGTCAAAGCTCATTGCAAACAGGCCGGTTTACTTCCTCCTCACTCCAATACAATCCGTAACCGCATAAAACAGATTTCGACACGTGAAACGATGAGACGCCGCGGGCTACGAGATAAGGCGCGTGACACCTTTGCTCCTATCAGGGGAGAGTTTCCAAATGCGGATTTCCCTCTTGCTGTTGTTCAAATAGATCATACGCCTGCTGACGTCATCTTAGTTGATGAAGAGCATCGTCTGGCGCTTGGCCGACCGTGGATAACTCTGGCTATTGATGTCTTTTCACGAATGGTGGTGGGGATTGCGGTTAGCATGGAAAAGCCCAGTGCTATCTCAGTGGGTTTGTGTGTCTCCAATGCCATGTTGCCTAAGCATGAATATCTTGCAAACCTGGGGGTGGGGCAAGAGTGGCCAGTCTGGGGGAAAATGCGTGTTCTGCATGCTGATAACGCGAAAGAATTCCGGGGGAAAATGCTGCGCCGGGCTTGTGAACAATACGGTATCGACCTGCAATTACGTCCGGTAAAGCTTCCCCACTACGGCGGACATATAGAGCGTTATATGGGTACTGCTGCAAATGAGATACACACCTTACCTGGCACCACATTTTCCAACGTTGAGCAACGGAAAGGATATGACTCAGAAAAAGAATCAGCGCTCACCCTTCGTGAGTTTGAGCAGCATTTAGTTGAATTTATTGTTGGGGTGTATCACCGTCGCAAGCATTCTGAATTGAACATGCCACCAATGCGCAAGTGGCAACTCGGTATATTAGGAGACTCAACACAGCCGGGCTTGGGGATGCCGCCTATACCAACTGACCCCACGCGTTTGAAGTTAGACTTCCTTCCTCTTTATTCACGCACTGTGCAGCGCTACGGCGTCCAGCTGGATGAAATTAATTACTACCATGAAGTGTTGAACCCTTGGATTGGTTCAAAAGACCCCGAAAATCAAACGAAGGCTCGTTCATTTACTATCCGTCGTGATCCACGCGATATCAGTAAAGTCTATTTCTACGACCCTGAAAGTGAGATCTATTACATGGTTCCTTATCGGAATCCTACTCGACCAGCGATTAGTGTGTGGGAGTTACGGGAAGCAACTCGCCGCATTCGAGAGGAAGGACTGCGGCATGTTGATGAGGATGTGATTTTTGAGACCATTCTCAAGATGCGTCATCGTGTTGAACAGGCCGTCACGAAAACGAAGCAAGCAAGACGTCAGATGGCTCGTATCAATACGACGAAGAAACTCGCCAAGAAAACGGAATCTGTTGAAACACAAGCGCCTGCTAAGAGTGTTTTTCCTGCTCCACCTCAAACAGAGGTGCAAAGTGAGATTGATATATTCGCACTGCCTATAGAACCATTCGATGACGATGCCTAGGGAATGAATATGGCCCATTTTGATCACCTCAAGCCAGAGATTGCTGAGACACTCACCTGGACGACGGAAGACCGCATTTATTTCGCTCAGCAAAACCATTGGATTTCCTATCCTAGGGCCAAAGAAATCATGACCCGGCTTGAGGATCAATTAGCACATCCCCGTGTACAGCGGATGCCCAACACGTTGCTGGTCGGAGAAAGCGGGAATGGAAAAAGTACATTAATCGACCGTTTCAGAGAAAAGCATCCTGTGAAGATTCTTCCCTCTGGAGAGCCATTAGCACCTGTCATTGTTATGGAAATGCCCTCCGAACCAAATGAGGGGCGTTTTTGGACTGAGTTACTTCTGTCATTAAAGATAGCCCACAGAGATACGGATCCCGTGCAGCGTAAGGAGAACCAAGCTATTTCGGTATTAACTTACGTACAAGCCAGGATGCTCATTATTGATGAAATCCACAATGTGCTACATGGAAGTGCAAGACAACAGAGGCATTTTCTAGGAATGCTTAAAAGATTGAGCAATAAGCTACAGCTTCCGCTTGTAGCCGTCGGTACGCGTGACTCCATTCTCGCGCTGCACACCGATACTCAACTCTCAAGTCGCTTTGAGCCGCTGGCACTACCTCGATGGCAGTTAGATGTTAGCTTCTTGCGCCTCTTGGCCAGCTTTGAACGCTTACTGCCATTAGCTGAGCCCTCTCAGCTGTCTAGTCAGGATATCGCGATAAAGCTACATAGTATGAGTGGGGGCACCATCGGCGGCGTAGCGACCGTGCTTAAAAGAGCGACCGTTAAAGCGATCCGAGATGGTAAAGAGCATATAGACGCTAAGCTTCTTGATAACATCGGCTGGGTTAAACTCTCTGATTATGGCAAGGAGGCGCTTAAACTGTGATCAGAGGAAGCTGGGCGATCATGCTATCACCAGCTAAGAATGAGCTGTTTACTTCGTGGTTGATGCGTAGCGCCTTTGCTCACGGCCTGACCCCCTATCGGTTTGCTAATTACTGGGCTCCATCTATTCCTATCTGGAGCCGTGACATTGATCGTAGTGCCAGTGATGAGCTGCTCTATACCGTGTC
This sequence comes from Halomonas sp. AOP43-A1-21, assembly GCF_052376775.1. Classification (NCBI taxonomy): domain Bacteria; kingdom Pseudomonadati; phylum Pseudomonadota; class Gammaproteobacteria; order Oceanospirillales; family Halomonadaceae; genus Halomonas; species Halomonas sp. AOP43-A1-21. The sequence continues at coordinate 177,922 of NZ_JBQSWC010000003.1, forward strand.
GCGCCACTCAGGTTTTGATGTTGCGTCAGTCGAAAGGATGACATTACGTTCAATTGAGCAGAGTTTGGTAAAAATTCATCGTCAGGGAAATGTCCCCTTTCTTCTGTCAGCGGGGATATCTAACAAGGTACGTACCCAGCACGGCCTCCAATATTGTTCCGAATGCTTCAAGGATTATGGGGCCATCTATTATCGTGACTGGCGTTTAGGGTTTATGGTTGTTTGTCCTTACCATGGCGCCATGATGAGCGATGCTTGCCCACGTTGTGATGCGCCATTGATGCCACATCTAAGTACCGTGCAAAGAATGGATCGCTGTACGGTATGTGGGGTGTCGCTTCTTTCTCGCAAGTTACCAACCTTGTGCTGTTCTCCATTAGTGTTAGCTCTTCAATCCCAGCTACTGAAATTAGCGAATGGAACTCCGACTAACTTGCTCCCACAAGCGTCCACCAGTCCGGAAGCTCTGAGTGTCATTCGGGTAATGGCAGGCGTGCTCGCTAATTCGCTACAGCATGATCGACTGAGGCATCATTACGACTTGAAACCCTTCCATCGTCCTTCAAATCAGCGTTGCTTGTATGAGCATCAGCGTGTTGCCTATAGGACTGCAATTTTGGAAACCTTGGCATATTGGCTTCTTGATTGGCCATCGTCATTCCAAGAAGGTTCAAGTGTGCTTGGTCTAACTCAGAGGACATTCATAAAATCTATAATGCCTGCTTTTTTTGCTGAGCAGTTGTCATATCTGCCTGTGGGGGTACGAAGAACGCGCAGCACGAATCAGCAGCCAAAAGGCCCTTGTCTAAATCGGTGCCGACGAACTGAGCTTGTACAGTTCCGCCAGGAAAGAGCTCGACATATATTAAGTTTTTTAGGATACCCATTTTTGTGAGTCATAAGCCCCACTTGCAGTGTGATGACTGTGGTCGATCCATGCTTAAGGCGCAAAGGCGCTACAAAGGGAGCGCTTACTGCTCGACATGTTATGCCCGTGAGTTTAAGAAGAAGACTTGCACTAAATGCGGCGAGTCAGTGCGAGCCCATAAGTATGAAGAGAACCCGGTCTGCGGTGAGTGCCTCAGGCTGCACCGTGTCTGCGCGCGCTGCGATAAGCCGCTGCCGAGAGCCGGTTATCTTATTGGTCACGCTGCGTTTTGCAAAAGCTGCGCTCCGCATGGGCGAGAGGAACATACCTGTTCCCGTTGTGGATGTCTTTCTAGCAGATATTCACGCATCACTAATGGTGAACTTTCAGAGATTATCTGCCAGGCATGCGAAAGGAAGGCCTGCGCATTTGTAACCTGCTCGGTTTGTCGGAAATATCGTCAGCTCCATCAATATGATGTTGAAGGACGAGCTGTTTGTAGAGATTGCAGCGGGCCATATCCAAAAACTCACTCATGTCCTGACTGTGGAGCAGATACTCCCGGTGGTGGCAACGCCCCTTGCCAAGACTGTTCTTTAAAACGCCGTTTAGACCGACGAATAATGCTGAACCTTGAGTTATTTGAAGCTTCTTGGTGTAGAGCGCTATTTCTTGAGTTTTGCTCTTGGGAAAGGCTTCCTAGGCAAGCGGGAAATATGACGACGCGAATAGATAGTTATGCGCGTTTTTTGGTCATACTCGAACGGAATACTTTGTCCGTCAGAGATATTGATCAGCAACACTTATTCAATTTATTTGGAGCTGAAAAGCTTCGCCGTTCTTTTCATGTGGTGAATTTCTTAGTAGAAAAACTAGGCATAGAGTGGGATAACGAAGAGAAAGAGCAAGCGATTGAAAATAAGAGGATTAATGATATTTTGCAATGTTATGAGAAGCAGCCTTGGCATCGTGAGGTCGTCGACTATGCAAAAGAATTGAGTGAGAGAGTTACTTACAAAGAGACACCAATCAAACCTTTGACTGTTAGGAACTATCTGCGAGCAGCTATAGAGCTATTGATGTCAGCCAAGGTATCTTCCATTCAGGAACTTCCCGAAGAAGCTATCGTATCTCATGCTAAGAAAAAGCCAGGGCATTGTGCTTCCTTAGCTGTTTTCAGAACCTTTGCCAAAGATAAATACGCCGTTAATCTCGTGTTACCTGAGAAAAAAAATAAAGGGATAAGCAATAAGCAACACGTTAAAAAAATTAAGGCAGTAATGGAAAAGCTTGTTTCAACACCGAACGAGCGCGAAGCTAAAGCTTTAATGCCTGCAGCAATTTCAATGCTTTATCAGTTGCCATTAAAAAAGGTACTTATGCTTCGCTGTGCACACGTTGTGCAATCCAGCCGAAAGGTGTTCATTACTGTGGATGATGAGCGCTACGAGCTCCTCGGGCCGCTGCCTCATTTAATGAAGGTAGATCAGTTGGGAATCGACCCTGAGGCTTTTATCTTTGCTGGCAGAAGCCGTATGCAGCCTATGAGCACGGGAACTGTGCGGTACCATGTAAAAAAGCTTGAAGCGCAAATAGGAATGTAAGGTGTAGAGCTTGGCCAATGTGAGCCCTATGATAATTCGCATGATAACCATTTGTTATCGCTGACAGGCTGCCACACCTTTGCCATTTTTTTATTCGCATCAAATTGGCTATTCGCTCTAGTGGTCAATACTGATGCCTGTGATTGTTAAATCCGACCTCGCGCTCCACCACCTGAGGAACCGGGACCTTCTACATATTCGAGGTTCAGATCAACTTCAATCCGAACAGGAGGAATACCATAAACCTCATCTTCCAATCTCGACTTTGCATAGTTATTAAGTGCAAATCGCTCGCACAGGTGTCCACCTTCTCGCCATTCTGATTTTGAAAGTCCAAGTACAGTGACTAATCCCAAGCCAGCATGGTAGATTTTGTAAGGCATTGAATTTTGGCTTTCCCTTGTGCCATGGTAATCCCCCCGAAAAATAATCGCGTTGATAAGTGGAATTTTGTAACCTGAAAAAACAGGAGATTTCACATGCGCAAGTCACGTTTTACTGACAGCCAGATCATGGCGATTTTGAAGCAGGCTGAGTCTGGTGTGCCTGTCCCTGAACTGTGTCGCGAGCACGGCATGAGCAGTGCCTCATTTTATAAATGGCGCTCCAGGTACGGTGGTATGGACACGTCCATGATGAAGCGCCTCAAGGAGTTGGAAGATGAGAACCAGCGCCTCAAGAAGATGTATGCCGAAGAGCGATTGAAGGCAGAGTTGCGCCAGGAAGCCCTTGAGGGAAAGTGGTAAAGCCATCTCAACGCCGCGAGATGGCAAAGAATGTCGTTGAGGCCAGTTGCTGCAGTATTCGGCTGGCTTGTCAGGTTTTTGGGATCAGTGAAACCTGTTACCGCTATCAGGCGAAGCTTGGCCATGAGAACGCCGTTATCGCTGACTGGCTGGTGCGCCTGACCCACAATCAGCGTAACTGGGGCTTTGGACTGTGTTACTTGTATCTGCGCAACGTGAAGGGCTTTGGTTGGAACCATAAGCGCATCTACCGAATTTATCGGGCATTGGAGCTGAACTTGCGCATCAAGCCAAAAAAGCGATTGGTGCGTGAAAAACCTGCGTCACTGGTTGTACCCACTGCGCTGAATACCTGCTGGTCGATGGACTTCATGCATGATCAGTTGGCCAATGGCCGAACGTACCGGTTGTTCAACGTGATCGATGATTACAATCGAGAAGGCCTGATCATCGATGCTGACTTCTCACTGCCAGCAGAGCGCGTGATACGCTCCTTAAACCAGTTGATCGAATGGCGTGGCCGACCCAAGGCCATTCGATGCGACAACGGCCCGGAATACATCAGTGGCAAACTAACCCGTTGGGCGAAGCAGAACGGTATTGAGTTGCTGCACATTCAACCTGGCAAGCCACAGCAGAATGCCTACATCGAACGCTACAACCGAACAGTCCGTTATGATTGGCTGAGTCATTATTTGTTCGACTCGATCGCTGAAGTACAGGATTTTGCCACACGCTGGCTCTGGACGTACAACCACGAGCGGCCGAATATGGCATTGGGTGGGATAACACCGAAACAGAAGGCGACCATGGCTGCCTAGCCAACTCTACTTATCGCTCCGGTTATAAATGGGGGGATTACCCCATGAATTATCGGCTCTTGCCAAAAAAGCTCCAAAAAATTTCGCTGCGGTTCAGTAAGATTAGAAATCGTTTGATTCACCATCCCCTTAAAACGATTTTTTTCGAACTCAATAAAAAGTGGACGTACTACAGGGCTCAGCTGGAAAAAAAACTCAGCAGCGGGTGCTTGATGTATTTTTGTGATCCAACCCGATTTGCTCAGCCAGCTAACTTCCTTTTCCCGGATATCCATGCGCTGCTCTGATTCAACCAATTCCCGAAGAACTCTGAGTTCTTTGGGATTGAGGTGTGGCAGGGTCATTCTCACCTTTTTTTTAAAGTTGGCCAGATCTCTCTCTTTTCTTAAACTAGCCTTTCGATCATTCTGCAAACTTAAGATCTTGAGACATCCAATTTCAAGCAACCTGACTACAAGGTATGAAACGGAGAACGCTCCAACTGTCAGGAAAAGAATTATGTAATCATCGGGAAAGCCAATATTAGAGAATAGTTTTGAGGCTGGCCTCCAGAGCAATAGAACAAGCAAAACCGTACCTAGTGCTCTAGCTGCTGATGTTACAGATGAGATCGAATCAAAGAATCTAATAGCCCATTCAGGCACAAAACCCCCTAAATTTAACGGTTTATGAGTGCGCATGCGTGCCTTTCTGGCAACAAGCACCTAACTATCTATCTGTAATGCTTCGTTAACTTAGGTGTCCAACATATCCCATTCGTCACCTAGAACCCAACGCAGCGCTGATAACTGTATTAATGGGCTCTGTGAAACTTAGAAATCGTATCGAACCCCTAAAGCCCACCAATCCTTATCAATCGCATTGATCTCCCTATCTGTACTGCTAGCATATTCTAAATATACAAACATTGGATCACTAAGCCGGTAGCTGCCACCCGCAACGTATTGGACGTCACTCAAATTCATGTCACTATTTTCCATATAGCTGACGTTCCCGTATATTTTGCCTTCTGAGTAACTAAAAACGGGTGCTATACCATAATGACGAATATCTCCCTGCTCTTCAAATAACGCACCGACACTTAGCTGTGGAGATATTTTGTAGGTTACGCTTGCCCCGAGTAGAGCATCATCATCACCTTCTGCTTCATCATAGCCAGCGGCAAAACGTACCGGGCCTGTTTCATAGGCTACATATCCCATTAGGTTAAGTGTTTCTTCTTCACCTGCATCTTCATCTTCTGGATCGAGCTTTCCAGCGACACCCAGGCTGAAGCCATCGAAACTTTGGGATTCAAAAGAGATAGAGTTTCCACGGGCGCGGGCACCACCTTTTGCCAAGGCTCGCCAATCCACAGTATTTCTTACATTGATAACCTTGGATATGTTCTGATAATAGATGGAGTCAAAGTTACCAACCTTTACGGCTCCGACGTCTTCAAATCGTAGCCCTACATATGTGTTCCTTATATCATCAATGACGTTAGGCCGTGCCTCGTCACGATCATTAGCGGTGAATCTAAACTCGGCTCTTATAAAACCCTCTAGCTTAGGATTTATCCTATGTCCAGCTTTAAAGCCAAGGCGTGAACCTTCTTCACTAATATAGTCGTTACCGTCATCGTTGTTTAACGTCAAGTGTATACGGCCATATAGGTCAAAGTAAGTTTCTCCGTCTTCATACACATTGAATGCCTGTGTGGTTCCTGAAAACCCTAAACCTGCTACTAGTGCCAATGTAGAAATGCCATGGCATTTTTTGTTGTTCAACAACATGTTTACTCCCTGATTTATCTTTTTGAGTTTGTTTTTACACTGCCGTGAGATTTTTTTTCTTTTTGGCCCTCCTCTTTTTTATTAAATGTTGTATGGCGTAGGCATTAATAAGCCGCTCACTCAGCCAAAGCGGGAGACTTTTTCATTGAATTTCCTTTGCGAGAAATTCTACTTTAAAGCACTACGGTTTGGTGGGGGGATTACCAGTGTGACTGAGGTATCGGCATGAACGAAGTTTAGGCAACCTACACTCAACGCAGATCCCAATAAAATTTTTTTCATTATGAGTACTTTTCCAGGTTAAATTAAATGTAGACGGTTTAACCGTCTAAAGAGATTGACTGATCCACCCAACTGGCACTCGTATGACTGGTGTAAATAACCAGTTTCTGAGCGGCTTTAGCCTGTAATAAAAGCGTGCTCACCTGATGACTACGCTCTGGATCCAATCCTGTACAGGGCTCATCTAAAAGTAAGATTGGAGGAGAAGAAAAATAAGCGTGAAGCAACATAAAACGCTGTAGTTCACCACCAGAGACATCACAGGCATAGCGAGAGAGTAAGCTAGGAGAGAGGTCCAGCAGTCTTAGTCCGTCGAGTACTGTCTTTGTGGGGACTAGAGCAAACCAATCCACAAGTTTTTCGCGAGGTAGTACGGTAGGATGTTGCCCTACGTACGACATTAATCGTGAGCGTAGAAATGCAAAGTGGGCGGGTGTCATTGTGCTTGGTGTGAACTGCTGATCGTGGGTTCGTATGCACAAGTGTGCCGTTCCTAAGCTTCGACTTCCCCAAATTCGTGAGAGCAAAGTCGATTTTCCTGAGCCTGACGCTCCCCAGATCTGTACGATCTGCCCTGTTTGTGCCGTTATGCGAAGTGGCCCATGATGTATGCCATTGCCTTCATACTGCAAAATCACAGTTGGTTTATTCATTAAATCATTGCCTTAACAAGAGCTTGGGCGATGAGATGCTCAGGCTCAGTAAGCAAACGATCCATAATGGATTCGCTGACGATGCGGCCTTGATCCATCACGATGGCCCGATCAGCAATGAGTCGAGCTAGACGTAAGTCATGAGTCACAAACACCATGGCAGTCTGTGTTTGGTTTCTCAAATTAGAGAGCACATCTAAAAAATCTGCTTGAGCGACTGAGTCGAGACCAGCAGTGGGTTCATCTAAAAATAAAATGCTCGGCTGATGGATCATGGCCGCAGCGATTTGTACGCGTTGGCGCATCCCTCCCGAAAAGTTCTTCACTGGCTCATGTAATCGTTCTGGACATAAACCAAGTCGCTGGCCCCATTTTTGTGCTTGTTTGAGTGCATCAACCGCACGGTTGTCACCTAAATCAAAAAGACGACGTACGATATTAGTGGCGGCACTTTGTCTCAGGTTTAGGGTTGTGCTGGCATCCTGAGCCACATAGCCACACGCCCGCCGACGTAAAAGGTTAGTTTGATAAAGACTGGTACGTAGTAAATCCTGGCCTAAAAGGGAAAGAGCCTGACAGTTGTTAGATAGCTGTCGTCCAGCAAGTATATTCAGAAGACTTGATTTTCCAGCACCTGAGGGGCCGACTAAAGCGAGAACCTCGGAAGGATAAAGCTTGAGGTGACAATCCGACAAAATACGGTGCCCAGCTATTTCAAGTGAGATAGCCTGTGCTGTCAGCACGGGATCTGGCAAGCTAAACATGAGCGCGCTCCTTGCATGCTTCGGAGTCGGAACATACCCAATGGGGGGTGTTTGACGTACCAATATTATCCAAATAATGAATAGATGAGCCGCAGATACAACATGCTGTATCGACTTTTTTCAGGCTAGCAGGCAGGTCAACAAAAGCTAAGTTTGCTAAGGGTGTATAGGCAGGCAATGCATAAATTCGTCGCTCGCGTGCGGCGCCAAAAATCTGAATAGCAGGCATCATCGCCATGCGGGGGTTATCCATAGCAGGAATAGGCGACGGTGACATTAAGACCCCATCATTAACAATCACAGGGTGGTCGTATCCTAAGCACGCCTCATCTTGTTGCAACCATGTTTCAAATAGAGCGCTTAACACGACACCGTAATCATGATGTGCGTGCCGTGTCAGTGCTTCGGCCGCATCATTAATAAATCCACGTAGAGGGTCAGGTCGAGGAACTTGGTACACCACAATTTGCTCTTCCCGCAACGGGCTTTCAGGGACTCGCTGACGCGTTTGAATGAGAGTAGCCTTTGAGCTTGTTGTCGTAATTGATATGTTTGCCGTTTTAGTAAAAAAATCCGCGATATTCAGGGCATTAACGGTATCATCCGAACCATGATCGACTACCTTTAACGTGTCATTCGGTTCTAATAAGGCAGCGGTAATAGCCATGCCTCCTACCCCCCAACCATAGGCAATGGGTAGCTCAGGAGCTGAGAAAGGTATTTGACGTCCAGGTAGACAGAGTGCTTTTAGGGTTTTACGACGTATTTCTTGTTTGGACGGTAGATCAAGGTAGGCATAATTCATATTTCCTCCTTAGCCTGAACTCGGCGTAAACGCGCTAAATCAGCATCAAAGTCAGAGTAATGAGGTAATTTCAAATGGCTGACATAGCCGGATGCAGCGACTCCGTCGGTATGCATGAGTGCATCACTGGTAGCACCCTCAATTTTAAAGTGCTGATCTACGATTGCCATGGCGACGGCTTTACGCTCGTTAGCTCCAAAAGCAATACCAAAACCCGCTTCTAAATGTGGAGATGAGCTAAAATTTGGAGCCACAGTAGTGCAGGCAGTTAACTCAACCTCACCAATGGATACGGTTAAATTGAGGTCTTCCAGCTCTACGAATATTTCAACGCTCCCTCTCATTAATTGCGCTACATAGGGATGACTCGTTGAGGCTTTACGCAAACTCTCGTAAGCTAATCCAGTTAAGTAGCCTTCTTCGCCACGAGCGAGATGAGCGAGACGCTCGCAAGGATCAGGTAAAGAAGGCAAAACAGTTCGCGTAATGTCTATCGGAGCTTTAGATATTTCGGTGCGGATAAGATCTGCGTACAGTGGCTCAGAGCTAGAGGGCGATGAGGGAGCTGTTATCACTGATTTAGGTAACTCGCACTGAGGGCGAGAGTGTTCTAAATCCATATTCAGTAAGCGGTGGGTGTAGTCGTAAGTGGCGCCTAAAATTTGCCCTCCAGCCAACTCTTTTTGCGTGGCGGAAATGTGGCGACTGTAATGCATTGTTTTTAGATCTATGTTTTGGCTTGAGCCAAAATTGGCTAATTGCGCGCGATGAGCACGTACGAGAAATACCGCTTCGGCAATGTCTCCCTGAGCTTGCTTAAAGGCAATAGCAGCAAAACGTCGATCGTATAAGCCCCCCTCACTCATGATCCGATCAAGAGCTAACGACATTTGTGCCATGATTTGATTAATTTCAATCTCGGGGATTGTGTCGTCGCCTCGGCGACTCCGTTCTACGGCTATACGGGAAGCAGCAATTGCTTGTTCACCACCCTTTACTGGTACGTACATTAAATGATCTCCAAAGTTAAGTGACGTGGTAATACAACCAGCTGCGTGTCAGCGCATAGTAGTAGGTCCACTCCACGCGGGTAATCGGCACGAAAAGCAATATGATCAATGACTACATTTTGATGTAACCCTGAAAAATATAAAGTGTGTGGTTTGTTGAGTCCTGCACCGGTGGCTCGTATAGCAAGCCCCCCGTTTGTAGGTGATATGGCGGCTATTTCCATGACAAGGGTTGCCCCACTTTCAGGCGCCTCACGGCTTCCTGCTGGAATATGTTGTAAGTGATGCCGTTGAGAACCTGCAAAAACCCATTCGGGAGTTTGGCTCAAGGTTGCGCCTGTATTCAAAATACGGCTTGTTAATTCCTTATTTTCCACCTCAATAGCTACCGTCGTTTGGCTGTCTAGAAGGCAGTCAACGATGCAATGAATAGCACGCTCTTCTAGTTGCTGTATGCGCATTGGGTAACCAAAGGCATGCAGTAGTCGCCGATAAGTACGCGTCTGCCGATGTAACTCATCGTCATGTCTGTGCTCAGATCGTAAAGGTATTTTCATGATTCTAAGTTTTTTGTGTGGTGTAGAAACGTACAGAAGTAGCAGCCGTCAGCTGCTCCCTCTCAGCCTTTTTTAGCTCTAACTGTTGGCGTATAGGGTGCAGCACCAGCTCACGTTGGTGGGAGGGGGCCGTTTGTAGAAAGGCGTCTAGATAGGCCGCTAACTCCGCTTTGCGTAGATCGGAGCCCAAATGTACTGCGTAACCTTGAATTTTCCCAATAGCGATTACGCAGCGAGTACAAGAAGCCTCACCAAACTGAAATGACACTGAGGCCTTACAAGCTTGTGTATTGAGCTGCACCAACCCCGTTTCAGGGCCAGCGAGTTTTTGTATAGGCACACCCGGATTGTAAGTAGCCCAGATATTTTCCAGATAATCTCGGTTAGCTCGGGCAAGTAGCCCGAGCCAAGTTTGACGTTCTTGACTCATGGCTATGACTTATTACGATAATACGGTAGCGTTGTAAATATCTTCTGCGGGCTGGACTAACAAGCGTTCTCCCATTTCGAGCTTCATTTCAGCCAAAATGATCTCTTCTTCTGGTGAGCGGTCTTTCTTGCGTGCTAACTGAATGAACTCGGGGCGTACGTGTCCGGGACGGATGGTGATTTCAACAGCGGTGCCACGGTACTCGAAACGGAAGTAATAACGACCACCGGGGGACTCTTCTTCTTCGAGCCCTACTGAGTTATCAACAATGTAGCGACCCTCAGTAAGACCGCGGGTAACAAACTCAATCGCATCTCTACCCCCTGGGCCTCCAAAGGCTGTGACACAGCGAATTTCACGTCGTTCAGGCAAACGACCATTATCTAGCAAGGGCCAGGCTCGCTGCATAACTTTTAGCCCGTGGGCTACACCACCCGGATAACCGGCACCGTGGTATTTTAATAACTCATCAAAGTGGACTGTAAATTCATGTCCATTTTCCAGATAGGAGATTGTATCGTTACTCATTGTATTTACCTTTGTTTAGAGGATAAGAAATGGGCATATCTTGATCCGGTTCACGTATTCCAAAAACCGGGCAGATTGTGCTTTGAAAATGTTCTCCCGTTTGCACCATTAGACGGCGTAGTCTGACGTTGTATAAACGGGATAACTCAGACTCGGTTAACAGCTCATCAGCTGGACCAAATTTAATCTGATCGTTGGTGTGCATCAGCAGTACTTTGTCTGCGAGATGCAGAGCGTGTTGCGGATGGTGAGTGGTAAAAACGACCGAATGGCTACGTACTCGGCGTAACTCGAATAAGACGTTAAGCAATAAGTCCTGATTAGCTAAATCTAAAGCTGAAGCCGGCTCATCAAGTATGAGTACCTCAGCACCAGTAGCTAAAGCACGAGCAAGCAACACTAATTGGCGCTCGCCGCCGGATAGAGAGCCATATAAACGATAAGCAAAATGCCCTCCGCCTACTTTTTCCAATGCTTCAAGAGCTAGCTTACGATCCCGCTGTGAAGGAAGGCTGAACATGGGAAGCAAGGCGGCTCGTGCCATGAGTACCACATCGAGGCAACAATGGTTTTCACTACCGTATTGGTATTGAGGTACATAGCCGATGAGGTGGGGTACCTGCCGTTGTCCTTGATCTAAACGTTGTGAGCCTAATAGAGCTTTTAGCAACGTAGTCTTACCGCGTCCGTTTGGGCCCAAAATGGCCAACGTTTCGCCCTTTTGTACGTTAAAACTTAAATCCTGAAAAATCACACGTTCACTAAAACGTACGCACGCTCCAGTTAAACTGAGATGAGAGGTAAAGACGGTTTGCATGATTAAGCCCTTTCACGTCGACGAGTGCATAGTAAGTACACAAAGACGGGGGCGCCAACTAGAGCTGTGAGTACGCCTAAAGGAATCTCTGCAGCAGTTAAACTACGAGCCAACGTATCAGTCAAAATCATGAAAGTGGCACCCAGCATAAGACTCGTGAAATAGAGCCGGCGGTGATCTTCGCCTACTAACATACGAGCAAAGTGTGGGATTACGAGTCCTACCCACCCCACTACGCCCGATGCGGTTACGCAGGCGCCGATAATGATAGAAATCAACGCGAAGACGATCATCCGGGAGCGTGCAACATGGATGCCAAACGACTTAGCTTCGTCGTCACCCATAGCGAGTACAGCAATGCGATAGCGCATTCTATTCAGTAGGTAAATGCTGGCAATGAGTATAGGAGCAGTTTGTGCAAATTTTTCCCAACTCGCCGTTGCAAAGCTTCCCATCAGCCAAAAGACGATGGCAGGTAAACTCGTTTCTGGATCCGCGGCATATTGAACTAACGAAATACCTGCTGCAAATAAAGCATCAATAACAATTCCAGCAAGCACAATAGTCATCAAAGTACGACCCGCCATATTTGAAATCAGCACTACTAAAAACAGAGCAGCAAATGCTGATACAAACGTAGCCCCCATCAGTAGCGGCCCCCCTACTCCAGCCAAAATTGCCAGTGATCCTCCTAATGCTGAACCTGAGGATAAACCTAGCACTTTAGGTGAAACGAGAGGGTTACGAAATAAGGTTTGTAAGGCTACCCCGCAGATGGCAAGCCCAGCCCCACATACTCCTGCCAATAATATGCGCGGCAAGCGTACATTCAAGATCACCAACGCATCCATATGCTGTGAGTTATCACCTCGTAAGGCTGCATATAGGATGGCTACAATCTCATCTAGCGCTACGCTGTATCGACCTACTGATAGCCCGATTAGCACAGTCGCTATAAGCAGTAGGGACAAAAGAGGCCAATGACTAGCACGCCAAGTGCTCAGGGTAACTGGCTCAACCATTTCTGAGGACGAGTGAATCGATCGCGTATATGTGTTCATTGTTTACGAAACACTTGATAACCGTGACTGTCGCCGTTCATAGCAATACGCAGAATTCGATCTATCTGCTCATCCGATAGGTCAAAGTTATAAAGTAATTTGAAGCCTTCTTTTAATTCGTGACGTAGGTCAAAAGAGAAAATATCGGGATGAGTAAGATTGGCCAGCCACATCCATGTGTAGGGGCTTTCATGGGAAGCACTATCCCAGATATATCCACCTTGAGGTGTCTTATAAACGCGTTTTTGTACGGCGGCATTTAAGCGAGAAAGTAATGGGTCGTCGTATATCGCTTCTAATCCAGCATCCGTCTCTGCTGCGGAAAGTAAGATAATATCTGGGTTCCATTCAAGAATCTGTTCCACGCTAACAGTGCTTTGTACGCCAGCTCCTTGAGCTACATTTTTAGCGCCAACCAGCTCGATGAAGGTTTGTTGATAACTTTTCTCACCAGTAGCAGTCAACTTGGATTTGGCAGAGCGCAAATGCAAAATGCTTGGTGTTGCATGAAAGCCTACTTGTTTTAAACCAGTAGTAATTTCACTTTGTACACGGTCACGCCAATCAATAAGCTTTGACAGTTTTTCAGTATTACCCGTGATATCAGCCACCATTTTCATATTGGCTCGGGCCAGCTCTTCTGTACCCGCATTGCCACCGCCTACCATTAGAGCAACGGGCAAACCTGCATTGCGAAGTGGAGCTACGATATCATCGCCGCGCTCACCCCACTGGATGACTAAATCCGGTTTAAGTTCTGCGATGGCCTCTACGTTGGGCATCCAACCACCGTTTTCCGACAAAATGTCACTGGAGATATCAACAGCTTCAGGAAACATAACGCTCATCATACCGCTCTCAAAGGCTCGTTTAGAGCCCTCATTCATACCCACTAACAGCTCGGTAGAACCATCTATTGCGATGAAGGTAGCTGCAGCTGGATTGGGCAGAGTAATGATACGTCTAGGAGGGGCTTCTAACTTAATTTCCTGTCCGGTTACATCAGTAAAGTTAAATTCTTGCGCTGACAAGTTACCTGATAACAAAGTTGTCGCTACTAGCACGGCAAAGCAACGGGGTATTGAGGTCATAACCTCTCCAATTAAGAATGAGATTGACTATCATTTTGATTAAAAATATTATAGCCAGTGTTTCATCAATTGGAATCGAAATGTTTATGACGGTGCGTGAAGTAATTTCGAACAAGCTAGCAGCAGTGTCTGTGCGTGACTTGCTTTTAGTTGAGGCCGTCGCAATGAAACGTAGTTTTCGTTATGCGGCCATAGACATGGGTATTTCGACCTCGGGCTTGTCTTATCAAGTAAAAAAAGTAGAGGAAATTCTCGGACAGCCCATTTTTGAAAGGGGGAGTAAAATAACACCCACTGCCTTTGGAAAGGAAGTTTTAGACTTAATCGCCGTAATTTTAGAAGGCGTGACTCGGCTTGAGGGGTTACGTGATGATGGCTTAGCTCTTCCCTTTGGGCAAACCTTACGTATTGGAGTGATTTCCTCACTGGCACCGGATAACTTGTTACGGATTATCCAGATTTGTGCTCACCGTTCAGGTAAAACTAAAGTCGAGTTGGTTAGTGGCAAGCATCAAGGTCTGTTACGGCGTTTACAGAACCGTGAAATTGATTTGCTAATTAGTGCAGCACAGTCGGTTCCTGAGGGGATGGCATATACAAGCTTATTCAAGGAACACTTTGTCTTACTAGTGCGAGCCGATAAACTTCAGCCTGAACTCCATCCTCTTATGCTCTGTGAGCCTGGATTACTACCACTTAGCGAGGATGATTTTGTTCCATCGCTAATTACTGAAGGCTTAAGTAAATTATTAAGCTCCGGCTTGACTCGTACATATGGCCTTGGTGTTGAGCATCGAATGGCTTTAGTTGCCGCAGGTTATGGTCATGCATTATTGCCGTATGGCTGGGTAAGAGATGTACATTTACCGGATCATTTAGCAGTGATGGAGCTTCCTCCCGCTTTATCGGCAGAGCGTGAATTAGGTTGCTTTTGGCGTCACTCATACATGATGGGGAGTCAAATTTCTCAGGCTTTTAGTGAAGCATGGATTACCTCTGCTATCAGGTAGTCGCGCCCATTATTCCTATGCTTTTGAGGCGAAATGGCTGATGCTGACATGAGTAGCCTCGCAAATAATGGTTATTAAACCCACGTGAGCATATTCAGACTAACATCAACGCCGGTAAAGGCATGGCCCTATGGGGGTATAGCGGGCGACCCATTGCACATGACATAGCCCCTTTCCACGGATAGCTCTTCATAATAACTTAAGTCACCTTTAGGGGGAGCTCTGATTATCTTTTTTGCTCGTTTGAAGCGTGTCGATTGTTATTGCCACTACCCCATATTGGTCTACTCACTATCCATGTGTGACTCCTCGCACCTCATCTAGAGCGGCATCAATAACGAGATCAGGGTCTGTAGCTATCAGATCCCGGGGCCTTAGCCCGCCAAGATAGCTGTTTATCGACTGAAACCAAAAGGCCATTCCCCATCCGTCTTTATCCTCTTTGAAGATGTCGATGATTTTCGACATGACGCGATACGGTCGGTAGCCAGCATCCTTCTCAAGCCCAAACGCTGGGTAGTAATCGGTGCCGTGGTCATTGATAGTAAAAATATCACCTTGTTGTTTCCACTGAGCAGGATGAACACTATCACCACGTGAGCGGACGCCTGGCAACTGCAATATCTCATCGACAGTTAACCAATCGCCGCTTTCCATCACGGCTCGACGCGCTCTTGCTTCCATCTCAGCTTCGCGCAAACTAGTTGGCGTGGTCATAATCTTAGGCACCCTTATTTTGGGTATGTACTCTGGTCCATTATCCTGGGGGCTATACTAATAAGTTAGCCGTCGCGGAAGTGATCGTCGTGGTACTTGAGGCTAGCCATGCATAAGCGGCCGATGATGGATAACGTCTAACCACCTTACGGTGTTCAACCTACCAGTGAGATAGCTTTGTTGGCTCCTCACTTTGAATTTGTTCTTCCTTCCTATGGCTACAACCTAGCGGATAGATAAAAGCGCTGGAAAACTATCAATCTCAAGATCAGAAACGCTAGAGAGGATTGATCAGCTCATCACCTTGTCCCTCGGAAGGTTTGTTAACAGCCGTGCTAACCGGCCAATGTTCAACTAGTCCCGCATCGATATGCCGCACCATGCTGCGGATTGTCTCTTTATCCGTCAGGTCAGTAGCAAGCCAGTGTTCAAGACTGTCGTCGTCCAAAATTAACGGCATCCTGTCATGCACATCGGCAGCACTGCCTCGAGCTGGCTCGGTGAGAATGGCACATCCTAGACCTCCATCATCCCGTTCTGCGTAGATAGCGGCGAAGTATAGGGGCTCTCGATCCCTTCGGCACAGATAATGAGGCTGCTTAGGGGGCGTGTTCTTGATCCATTCGTACCATCCGTCAGCGAGTACGAGGCACCGGTGTTTAGCAAATGCCGATTTGAAAAAGTTATTAGTCGCAACGGTTTCAACTCGCGCATTTATGGGTTGCGTGCCTTTCCCTTTGGCCCACGATGGGCGAAATCCCCACCACACCTCTTCAAGCGTGGGAGCAGAGTCCTCAGACGCCTGCCGTATGCTCGCGATCCAGGTACCCGGCGCCACATTGTAGCGCGGTCGAATGTCGCGCTCAGACATAACCGCACCGACCTTTTTGGTCAGCTCAGGTATCGGGGTGAATAAAGCAAATCGTCCGCACATAGCTGCAGGATAGACGAGAATTGGCCATCCAAGTCAGCCTACGCACCAAAATCGTGGTGCCCTCATCTAACCACCGTCAAAATAAGGTGGGCTTGCCAACACGATAAGACCAACGAATGAAGAAGAGTGCTTGCGATTCACTAGGCTGATCGCTTATTGTCAGCCCTTAATACTGTATATATTAACAGCTATATAGGGAGGCGCTTATGAGCAAGAAAACTTACCCACGGTCTATGCAACGGCCATTCAGTAGTCCCCGTACTCTTCCAGTTATCGTTGGAGGATTTCCTCTTCAACGGGATGATTTGAGAGAGGAAGGTACGCAGTTGTTGGCGGTTTGGGGGACTGAACAAGACGCGCTACTCGCACCGCTTGAAAACATTGAGGTGCATCTACCAGGCACATGGCGAGCGATGGGGAGCATGGCATGAGTATGCATTTCACCATTCTTGGACGCGTCGACACCATGGCTCGACCGCTAAGGCTGCCTTTAGCGGGTGGCGAAGTCCGCGCTGGTTTCCCGAGTCCCGCAGACGATTATGTCGAGGTCGAATTAGATCTTATTGCCCATTTGATTAAGCACCCTAGTGCAACGTTCTTTCTGCGAGCCAAAGGCACCTCCATGGAAGGCGATGGCATTAAAGATAATGCGTTGTTAATTGTCGACCGGTCTATCAATCCTCAGCCAGGCCATATCGTGATCATGAGCGTGGACGGCGAGCTGACGTGTAAAAAGCTAAGCATCATGGGCAGTCGGCCGTATTTGGTGGCCTCTAACCCAGAGTTTAAGCCCATCCCTCTCACTGGGCATGATTGTCACAATTGGGGTGTGGCCACCCATAGCATCCAACCGCTAGCACCCGGTTTCACCGTATGATTGCCTTGGTCGACTGCAATAATTTCTATGTCTCCTGCGAACGAGTCTTTGCTCCCAGGTTGGAAGGCCAAGCTGTCGGCGTTTTGTCGAATAACGACGGCTGCGTGGTCGCGCGTTCGCAAGAAATCAAAAACTTAGGTGTGGCAATGGGAATGCCTGCCCATCAGATTGATCCGCATATTCGTCGACAATGCACATTGCTCAGCTCAAATTATGCGCTTTACGGTGATATGAGCAGCCGCGTTACTGATGTTCTCTCACAGCATACGCCTCACGTGGATGTATATAGCATTGATGAGTCATTTCTATCGTTTGAGGGCTTTGAACCAGACACATTAGAAGAACGATGCCAATTAATGCGACAGCAAGTTAAGCGAGATACAGGTATTCCGGTTAGCGTTGGCTTAAGCACTAGCAAAACGCTTGCAAAAATTGCCAATCACCGCGCTAAAAAAGAAAGTGTTTTCAATGGCGTGGCCATGATGGACCCTAACAGCAGCGACACCCGGGAATTCCTGGAGCAGCTACCCGTTAATGAGATATGGGGGGTAGCAGGTCGCAGTGCAGCGCGGCTTCATACTCTAGGCATAGAGAATGCTTGGCAGCTGCGCACCGCCAGCTCTAAGCATTTGCGGCGCCATTTCAGTGTGGTCATGGAACGTCTGGTTTATGAGTTGAGGGGCGAAAACTGCATATCACTCGACGACATGAGCCAACCAAAAAAACAGATCATGGTGTCCCGCTCCTTCGGCCGGCTCACGACGAACAAAACCGATCTGCACGAAGCCCTACGCGTGCACGCATCACGTGCTGGTGAAAAGCTACGACGACAAAACGGCTTGGCGCAGGCATTGATGGTGTTTGTTCACACCAATCGCTTTCGGCAAGATCTGCCGAGCTACAGTAAACGGTTAGTAATACCGCTACCTCACCCCACCGATGATAGCCGCGAGCTCATCAAAGCTGCCATGGCAGGGCTAGAAAGAATTTTTAAAAAAGACATCTGGTACCAAAAATGCGGGATTATGCTCATTGATTTGTGCGATCACGACAATGAACAACTAGGGCTGCTCGCCGAACCGATCAGTGACGAGAAACGTGCTCGTAATGAAAAATTGATGGCCACGCTCGATAAGCTCAATCGCGAACACGGAAAAAATACCGTCCGGATTGGCATGCCTCGCAAACAGAATGCTTGGGAATTGCGTTGCGAGCACCGTACACCACGCTACACCACACGCTGGGAAGAGCTAGCAGTGGCCAAAACCTAGAAAAGAGCTGCCATCCCTGGCACTCCTACCTCTTTTCACTACCAATAATCACATCCCTGTTGTGACGCATTCGACGTGCTAAAGCGGCGATCCTGGGCGTCACACTTTCACCCTAGCCTTTATCAAGCCATTTTTATGTAAGCGATTGACCACAGCGTTTGTAAGCAATGGCTTACAACAATCCGTTATGCAATGAAACTAAAAACGATTGGCGATATGTGTGCCACTAACCCAATTGGCAGCAACTAAGCCAGTGGTACTTCAGCTTATTCTGATGGATGGCAAAGACACCTGATCCGATTCAGGATAATTCGAGCAGTTAGCACGTGACATTTTTCCGCTAAAACAAGGGTTCAAACGCAGGATCGCTTGGTGAATAGGTCCCCTGGTAGCCTGTATGATTTCAGGCGGGGCATCAGAATTCATCTTCGTTAATTAGCTCAAAGGTGTGGTCGCTTAAATATCGCTCAAGGTTTTCCAGCAGCCTTGGCGGCTTCTTCAACCCATACTCCAAGGTTTTCACGACCATTATCTGTATTCCAGCGGTAGTGCTTGTATCCTTGGATCTTCATGCCGCAGAAGTCACTTGTTTGTTTATTGAAATCTGGGATTTTACTAATATCTATAGTCAACAATCCGTTGCCCCGTTTGATACTTTTCTCTATTTCGTATTTTACCCATTTACTTTTATCAGTATTGGCACCTATAAGTACGACTGTCACAGTCGTACCGATAAGCTGGGCATCTATCCATGCTTTTACCGTGCTATCACCTGTGCGCTCTAACTTCTCGAACTCTGCTTTGTCGATGAATCCAACTTTAGGGTTGGCATTGATCACGTTACTGTTACGGACATTCATCGCTCTCAGAACGTCGTCGTACTGGAAACTAAAGAAAACCTTTCTAGCCATGGGGACACCTTAGATGAGCCGTAAGAGGAGGAGGATGACTTCTTGAGCGCGTTCAAGTGATGTAGATTTATCGCCTAGTTCACCC
Organism: Halomonas sp. AOP43-A1-21; assembly: GCF_052376775.1. Taxonomy (NCBI): domain Bacteria; kingdom Pseudomonadati; phylum Pseudomonadota; class Gammaproteobacteria; order Oceanospirillales; family Halomonadaceae; genus Halomonas; species Halomonas sp. AOP43-A1-21. Next base: position 197,539 of record NZ_JBQSWC010000003.1, read on the forward strand.
AACAAGGGTGTAATCTTTTTACCATTCTCGTGCTGAGATTCTTGATAAGACTTCATAACCTCATTCCACAGTAATTTCGACATCGAGCCTGTAATACCTACAGGAATTACAAAAACGCCTTTCGCTACAGCGATATCGAATTCTTCACGCATTCCGTCAGAAAGGATTAACTCGCCATTTTCCAGCTTATTGCCAAACATAAAAATAGCAACGCCTGCATGAGCGAGCATATTGCGTCGATATTCTGTCCACAGTTCCTTCAGAGGCCTTTCCCCAGTCTTGCTTTGTGGAAAGGGCCTAAGAATTAACTGGTCGTTGTCGAGACGGCCACCATTCATAACAGTTTGTTCAAGCACGCCAGTGATGATTGCGCTACCTATACCGAGGCCAAACCCTGAGATCACTCGGTACTGTTCTTTGCAAATGGCCCTGCTCAGATGATAAACGAATTGCTCTGATTCAGCCTTGCACCACGGGTTATAGTCATGAGCAGCACCAGAGATAAAGATTGTATTTCTTTTGTGGCGATGCTCGATGGCACGCAGAATGTCAGTAATTTCAGAAAACTCATCAACATAAACGGCTTTGATCCCTACACGGAGCAGCTCTCCTGTGAAAAGCTCTTCCTTACGTTGGCGATACTCGAAGTCAGCAAGGTCTTCATTCTCTCCCTTGCTAGCTCTTCTCAGGATGCAGTAGTGCTGTCGTTGATCTCGAGTAAACTGAATCCTGACGCGGCTAAGAATATATTCTAGATTAGGGTCGGTGAAGCTGAAGCCGAGAAAGAGGAAGGTTTTAGAAACCAAGTCACCGCTTAAAGCTGTAATGAACGGCTGCATATTGACGTGGTAACGCTCATAGTCATCGCGAGTCAACACCGCGTCAGCGGCATGCTCGATGTCACCATGCATCTTATAAACAATTGCATCACGTTTCGGCCGTGTCGTTGCCAATTGCTTATTGGTATGTTTGATGTCAGCTATCTTTTCGTTTTTTTCAAGCGCCGTTTCGATCAAACGATCATAATTGGTTGTCCAGTAGGTCGGAATAGGCAGCCTTGCCAGAATCGCGTGGTTTTCAGTGGGCTCCGCCGTCATTGAGAACTCAGTCACCAGTAGCTGATTGAGTTTTGCTCGGTTGGTCGCATTGACGTTTGTGTGGTATTGCGCCAACGTAACTAGATCCCATTCTTTATCGACGTCTAAATCAAGCTCATCAGCTATTGGCTTGAGCAATGACTTCCAGTCGACATAACCTGCTGCTCTTGAAAAGCCTGCACCCGCAAAAATAGCCAGATTTCCTTCTTCTAGCTCTTTTGAAAGGGTGTCAACGAGCCGTAACTGATCACGTTTCATTCTGAGCTTCCCGTCAGGTTTTTGTAAGGCATAATCAGATATTTCTCAGCCAACGACTGTGCCCTTGAAGGTCGTATAGGGCTAATGCTCCGTTTGGTGTGGTGTCGATACGGGAATAAAGCTGTAAATATTCATTGCCATGATGACGACCTGATGAGTCGACGGTAGGAACGATGACGATGTTATTGAGATTCTTCTTTCCATCAGCGTAACCAATCTCCCAAGGGCACCATCGTGATGACATGGAGTTCTCAGTAGCCAGGAAAAGGAACCAATTGGCATGCACAATGGCATTCTTGATTCGCCTTGCGGTTTCTGCATCAGGGCGTTCCGGCATCTTTTGGTCTTGCCAATCGATGTAGATATCCCACCCTTGTTCAATGAGCATTTGCTGAAGGCCTAATGCTTGCTGGTTATCTTTGTGACTATGGCTCAAGAAAGCAGTCGGTCGACCGATGCTTGGTGATGAAAAAACCCGTTGTTGCTTACGAAATGAAGCATTGCTGAGCTCATATTGGTAAATTGCCATACGTTACCATTCCCTACTATTTCTTAGTGTTTCAAGGGAAAGTGTCATTATTTTCATTCATTCGCAAGCCGTTTCTGAGCGTATTCTGATAGCGGAAGCGTTCAGCGTAATAGGCGGCGATGAAAGGCTTAGTGAATCCTGTTAGGCCTAACCGGGTGCTGTACGAAATAGCGACTACCACCCTCATTGGGGTTCCATCATGATCTAGTGGCAGCCAATGGTGTAACCGGATCATTCAATTCTTCAGATTATTGGGCCTGGGAGATAGATGATTGAATAATGTAGGAGAATCAAAATGAAAATTATTGAAAAGGTGGAAATCGATTCCGTCACCGATGTGATGTGCGATGTATGCCTATGCTCCACTCGGGTAGCGAATGTTGGGCTTGAATTTGCGACGCTCCAAGCTCATTGGGGATACGGGGCTAAGCACGATGGCGAGCGCTACGAACTACATCTCTGTGAGAGTTGCTTTTTTGGCACAGTTGCGTACCTAAAACAGGAGCGACGTATACAAAATTTATTCAGTGAGGAGGTTGGGATAGAGGCTAACGAGCCGAACAGCACATTTGGCCTAGTTGCATCAGAGGATTATTTTCGTGACGACGTCGGAAGCAAACTCTAATCATGATCTGCTCTGAAGTGGCCAATAAAGCGCTTTTAGCGCGAGGCTGTTGGACATTTTTGAGCAAGATGTGTCGTAAAAAAGAGTCAGGGCGGGCCTTGATCAAAGGCCATTGTCACTACCGGATGCGCCTTCTTGGCCTGGGTAACATGAACTAACTAGGCCGTATTGTTGTAGGCATGAAGCTGCCTTCGTCATTTAACAATATTGCTAATATCTGTCACCCATGGGGGCTTATGGGCTAGGGTCATTACTGGCATTGCCAAGAATACAAAAGTTCTAAATTGCAGTGGAATGACCTTCAGTCCTGGATTCAACTAATAAGTGCAGCACCTGCGGTTTCTAGTGCTCCTGAGTATTCACCTAAGAACACCTGGGCTGGGGTTCGGTATCCCAGCCGCTTTCTTGGTCTATCGTTTAGCTTATTGACGACACTTCGTAGCTCGGCATTGGTCACTTTGCGGAAGTCAGTACCTTTAGGAAAATACTGCCTAATCAGACCATTGGTGTTTTCATTAGTACCACGCTGGCATGAGCGGTACGGGTCGCAAAAATAGGTCTTAGCCGAGACGGCCTTGGCAACTTTCCGGTGCTCAGCGAATTCCGACCCATTATCCAAAGTGATGGTGTGCACTGCCCCTCGGCGTGGTGCCAATAACCGCGTCATTGCCTGAGCCGTTCTAGTGGCGGTGATTGTTGGCAGCCGCGCTGCCAAGAGGTAGCCACTGCGTCTTTCGACCAGGGTCACCAGTCCAGATTCTTTGTGGCCCTTAAGCACCGTGTCGCCTTCCCAATGTCCGATATGGCGCCGTTCTTCCACCTTGGCAGGGCGCTGCTCAATGCCTACTCGGTGCGGGATTTTGCCTAACCCCGCCCGCTTAGCCAATTGGCGCTGGTAGCGCCGCTGGCGTGGCAGTCGGAGCCGTTTCCATAATGTTCCACCGTGCTTCTTGTCGTCCCAGATTAACGCATAGATCCATTGATGGCTTACGCAGGCCCCGTTGGCATTGGCCATGAAGCCACTGATTTGCTGAGGGCTCCATTCGTCCATCAATTGGTCAGTGACCCAGCGAATCAGGCTGGGCAGCCGCTTCGTCACTTTCCAGGCAGTGCGTCGGCGCTGATCACTTGCCGATTGAGCCTGTTCAGGCGCATAACCACTGGTCAGACCGTTGCGCTTTATCTCGCGACTAATGGTGCTGCTATGGACACCAATGGCCTTAGCTATCTTTCGCTGGCTAATGCCGGTCTCAAGATAGGCAAAAATTTGGTATCGTTGGATCTGGGTCAGTTGTCGGTATCCCATGCTCTGCTTCACTTTGGTAGGTAAGGCAGAGAGGGTACCGGCGCTGGCCCTCCTGCCTCTACCTTGTGGTCCAAAGTGCTGCGCTTATTCTATGAATCCAGGGTACGTGCTTAATAAGAAAAAGTGACGTGAAAGGTACGACTGGCGTAGGCAGGTTCTTCTGCGCGAACCCGAATTCAAGTAGTCTCTACTATGGATAACGAAAAAAGCGGCTAACTGGGAATGTAAGGCATGGATCGTGGTGCCAATTTTTGGCGTAATGAAGTCGTAGCTTTTCTTGCGCTATCGACTATCAAAGGTGTTGGGTACTGGACGCTATTTCGTCTGATGTTGCCCGGGAAAGGGTTCAAAGACTTTCTCAAAAATTCACCGATTTCTGTTCTTGAAAAAGAGCTGAAGGTATCACTTTTGCTGGACGGTGAAAGTCCTGAAGAGTGGCAGCATAGAGTCTGGGAGGCTGGCCTTCAGCTAGCCAGGGAACTGGCCAAATATAGAGCACGGCTAGTCTTTCGGGATCAGGAGGAGTTCCCAGGCAGGCTTAAAGAAATTGAAGATGGGCCGCGCTGGCTATTTATCCAAGGGGATATTCGAACCCTTTATAATCGTCCAATTGCTGTTGTGGGCACTCGTAAGCCTTCAAAGGATGGTGAGTTCTTGGCTCGCTACGTTGTCGCAACACTTGCACATTCAGAGAGAACGGTAGTATCTGGCCTCGCTTTTGGCATCGACCAAGTTGCTCATCAGGAGTCTCTCAGGTATGGCTTGCCCACAGTGGCGGTTTTAGGAAATGGAATATTCCTTGATTACCCCAAAGGCTCTCAAGAGATCCGTGAGAAAATTTTGATGAATGGCGGGGCAGTCATAACAGAATACCTGCCACATCAATCTTATTCTGGTGAGAACTTTGTGAGGCGAAATCGAATCCAGGCAGGCCTTTCTGAGTTTGTTATTCCAGTTGAATGGAAAATAAAGAGCGGCACAGCTCACACTGTTGAATATGCTTCAAAATACCAAAGAAAAGTGGTCAATATATTCCTGCCAGGAACAGCAAAAGCCCGACCAGAAATGGTTTTTTCGGAGCGTGCACGTGGCGCAACATCGTTTGAGATACCTAGAGAAACCGAGCAGCTTATAGCGCTACTGGATTTGGATACCTCCTCATTGCAAGTGGATTCCGAGCAATCAGAAGATATCGCGACCGAACCAGTGCAACAGAATTTAGAAATTTAGGTAGTTCCTAGTCACTTTAACAATATGAAAAGAAGCCTATGTTGATAGTAACCTCTCCCAGTGCGCTGCTAATTAATGGTGACCCCGATCCCTCTATTGCACAGGTTTTGATAGAAGCAGCTCAAAATAATCATAAGGTTGGGATTGTCTCAAATAACGCCAAACCGGGTTGGTTTGATGAGTTATTTGCCGAAACCGGTGTAATATTTAAGCAAGAGCTAGGACGGCAAAATGGAGGGATTATTAAAAGAACTGCCGAAAAGCTAAAAATCGCGCCGCAAGATGTCTTAGTGCTAGTTGGATCGCAAGCTGACATTGCCATGGGTAAGAATGGTAAAGCGGTTATGGTTGCAGCCGGTTGGTCAAATGACCCAAGAGTGTCTGAGCTCGGTATTCAAGTGGATTGTGCACGTTCTCTTAAGGAAACCCTTCGATTAACTTCGGAGTGGGATGGCAAGTGGTGGTTCAATGGCCAAGGCGCTTCGTATTCTGTACATGCTCTTTCAGATCTATCTACTTTCGGAAAAGACTTTGATCAAAAACAATTTCGCGCGCATCTAACTAGTACTATAAAACAAGGGGGGCCTCGATTGAATGCCTTACTTGCAATGGTTGCGAGATCTCTGCTAACTCAGGGTGTTGACTCGTTTCCAAAGCTTTTTTGGGGAGTGTTTCCTTCGTCAGCTAGCGATAACAGTGATAGCGAGGTACTCAGCGATTTTACGCATCGCTTAAGGACAACTGTATCAAAAGTTCGTATGGCGAGAAAGGGAGAGCCCTTGTTTGTGCGTCATAAACCATCAACTAAGCGGTCGTCAGCTGGTTCAAGAACAGATCGACTTGATCCCACCGAACAGATAGAAACTATTCATTTAAACCCTAAATATCGCGGTAACCTCACCGGGCGTAATGTCATAGTGGTAGATGACTGTACTACTCATGGGGTGTCTTTCGGTGTAGCCGCCGCACTTTTGCGTAAAGCAGGCGCTAATTCTGTCACATGCATTGCACTGGGTAAGTTTGGTAGATCTCTGAGGGACTATCAGATTGATATTACCTCAGATCCATTCCAACCACTCAATCTAGCGAAAAACGCTGTTATAAAAGATAATCCTTTTTTTGTGGGGCACGAAAATAATGCTGCACAAGAAGCGCTTAAGGGCTTGTTGGGCTAGATAGGTCATTAACTTTTTTGTAAAGTAATTATAACCTTACTGTGACCTGCCACTTGAAGGTTTAAATCTAGGCAGGTCACTTACTCTTATCGAAACAAGGAAGTTACCCGCTGACCGGCGTAACTCGTGTTGCTTGTCTCGAAGCAATCATGTTCGCGGGACGCTGAATTTCACTCAGCGTAGCGTCGTCTAAAAGCCCTTCTTCGCGTACAAGATCTAGTACTCCTCGCCCGCTCTGTAGTGCCTGTTTGGCGATTCGTGTTGAGTCGATGCATCCCACATAGCTTCGCTGGATATCTGTCTCTTCTGGCACGCAGAGGCTGACCAAATCGTCGCATAGTGAATCTGGCAGGATTGTTTGAAGGTGCAAGAGGGCAATGCTGTTTAGCATGAATTGCGGCTTTCGGAAGGGCTGCTAAAGTAGCCTCTTACAAAAACCGCCCTCTGGATGACGTCTTTCGGTACGTTTCACCTAGCTTATATATTTTAAATTACTTTAGTCTTTATTCGCCTGTGAGCGTTCTTAAAGCTTTGGTGAAGCTTACATGGTTAAGTGGCTTTATAGATGAACTGCTATCTTGCTTTTTATTATATGCGTGTACCCATGTTTTCATATCTAAAACACCCGAAGAAGCTCGAATTTTACTTTCAGCTCCTTTTAAATTTCCACGGAAAAATGCTATGTGGTTTATAACTTTTTTGATAGTCGCTTGATGGTTTTCTTCTGTTATCTCAAGCAGTAACGCACAGTACCCACCCTCATTTTCTCTACATTCAATTTCAAGAAGAAATACTCTACTTCCGCTGTAGTCAAAATGATAAACTAAAACGCTTCTATGTTTTGAAAGTGTTAACGTGGTCCATTTGTCCCTTCTGTGTTTTTTTTGATACTCGTCTATAACTCTTTTGGGTAATGGCCAAGTCAGAATGTTATCTCTAAACAGACCGCCTTCTTGTGGCTGATAGCAGAAAAGATTACTTATTATTTTTTTATTGCGAAGCAGATTCAACATTTTCTTTAACTGCAAAAACCTATAAGGCATGTTTGTTTGGCCGACCTGTTCCGCAGAAACCTCCTTTGTTTCTGTATTTCCATGCGTCGGTAATCCAGAAGTGCCATACTTGAAAAATTGATTTTCAATAGGCGTTACTTTTCCTGTAAGGTATTTATAACTAACCTCTTTTTCAATTTTTTTTAATTCTGGTTTGTTTTTCCAAGCAACCCCTAAAGAGCTGATTTCATCAAGCCCAGAATTCGCTGCAGGATCTTCTTTAGAAGAAATCGCTAAATCATCATTTGGGCTGCTGTTGTTCTGACTGCCATTTGGCCAAGGCTTATCTTTATCTGAATCTATAGTGTCTTTGCCTGTCTCGCCACTATTGTCGCGACCATGGTGGATTGTCAAGTTACTAAAAGGCCACGTTGCTGAGATTATCTCCAAGCAAAGATATTTGTTAGGTTCTGATTGTATTTGAACTGCACGTACAGAAAATTTAAAATTGTTAACTAGAAAAGGAATGCCTGCATATATATAAGACTCACCAGTAGCCCTTAAGGCATTAGCATAAATAGCATTAGCTGCTTGAATGCCATGTTCAGAAATAGTGAGATTCGCTGCATTATCAGCAAACTTATCCTTAATTCTCTTTCTTAAAATTACCAACCATTCGTCATCGGAAATTGTTCCAGTTTTTTGTATATTAACAATTCTTTCCCTAGTTGTTGCCCATGGCCCCGTTGTTAATGCTAGTGCGAACTCAGAAGAGGGTGCCATGAGGGCCCTAAAAACTTCGTGGCAAGGGATTATATAGGTACTTTGTGCTTGCTGAATTACAACGCAGTAGCTGTTAGAAAAGTCTTTTCCAAGATTGTATTCTGACTGCCCTATCCAACGGTATGGGAATTCATCTTTCCACCAACTTGGCCTTTCAGGCATGATATCGTTTGCTTTAACAATTCTAGAACTGTTATCTGTTAAATCTGCATTAATATTAATAGTTTGAGCATTAGCGCGACCAATTAGGCGCCCATTTTTGTATATGGTACCTAAAACAAGCTCTGGAACTATTCCCGTATGTGCGCGTACCAGGATCTCTTCACTCAGGCTGGCAGGCTTGCAGATTTCTTGTTTGTTTGGGTTCGAGCTTACTGGACAAAGCTTGACGCCAACAGAGGGGGTTGATGTTCGTCCCTCATGCGATTGGTACCCATCTACCCACCGTATCATCCAGTGGCGACCATCGTGAGGAAATTCTTCAAAATTAGTGATTAGATTTCGACTAGCCATGCAAATATTAGCACCTATTTTTTTCTTAAGTGCAGTATGCCAGTCGTGCAGTTTTTTGTTTAGTCGTTTTTATTAATGTAATTCACAGTTAGAGAGCGCGAACCAAACCAACTGTCTGTAGGTGCAGTTTTTGTCCACGAGACATCCCAAAACAACATTGCCGAACAATGCACTGCGTTGTTTGCTAAGGCTCCAGACGGTAGCCGCATCGTCGGCGCAACTAAAGCGCTCGTAGCTGATATTAATCAGCGCGTACAGGCAGCGGTGAATCCAAGTGGGCAACGTATGGAATTTGAGCTGCAAGGTGACCGTTTCTTCCGCGAAATCCGCTGTGGCGACTCAGTGTTGTTTACGGAGAATAATTACGATTCAGGTATCCAGAATGAGTCGTTAGTTACTTTAATCTCGTCTGAGACTACAGAAAAATCTTTTGGCGTGGTGCGATTGGATATCGGAAGCGAGATTGTGTTAACTCAGGCTGTCCAGGAATCAATGGAGCTAGGATATTGCATCTCACTTCACAAAGCACAAGGATCGCAATTTCCGCGTGTGATTATTGGGCGGTCTCAAGTTCAAAGCGCAACGCTATAGTAAGGACTGGTCATAATCCGTACTGTCCCAAGACATCTTTTTTGCAGTTTTCGTAGTTATTATTTCGTGCTGCTTCTTCAGCATCATCTTTGGGCCTTGTCGGCGGCAAGTTGTAAAGGACGCAGTAGTGATGTGCATTCTGTCGAATATTCTGAATCGCGCATGACTTTACATCTTTCGAGGCCAAAGGCTGATCTTCCTTACAAATATTTTGATAGTATGCCAGCCTTTCCTCAGCACTTGCTTGCCAAAGAAACCAGGAGGGACCACCAATGCGGTCGGGATCTGGACTGCTTTTCCCACCACAGTAGCCAGTCGGGTTATAGCATCCGAAAAGGTTCCAAGAAGTTGAACATGACGCCATTCCTAAACCTAAGGCAACGACACTCGCGCAAATCAATATAATTTTAATCATAAATTCAAATCACAAGCCCAGTTTCTGAGTATTGTACGCTAATCCTCGCTGATAAAATAAAGTGGATAACGTTCAGTGCAACCCATTCTATGCCCGGATCAACGCATTAGAAACCACTGAGTTTGTGTGGCAAGAGTTCACAGGCTTTCGCGACAGGGAGGTCTCAAGTTCCAAGCACAACACTATTGTAAGGCCTGAGTGCCGGGCACTGCTTTCTTCAGCACGTCAGCGTAAACTTCTAAAGGTGTAAGAGCATTAAGCGTTTCTCTTGGCCGGGTATTCAAGGAGTCAGCAATGACGTCCAGTTCCTCTTGAGTATACACCGATAAATCGGTGCCTTTCGGTAAGTATTGGCGCAGAAGGCCGTTGGTATTCTCATTAGAGCCGCGCTGCCAAGGGCTATGCGGATCAGCAAAATAGATAGCGGTTCCCGTGCGCTGCGTAATCTCCGCATGCTTTACCATTTCGCGTCCTTGATCGTACGTCATGGACAGACGCAGAGCCCTCGGTACTTCGTTCAGTTTGTCGCTAAAGCCTACCGCCGCGGCTGTCGCGGTCGTGCCATCCAGCTTGACCAGTATGACGAGTCGGGTCGTGCGCTCCACTAACGTGCCGACGGCAGAACGATTGTTGGCCCCCATGATGAGATCGCCCTCCCAATGGCCAGGCATGAGACGATCCTCAATGTCCGGTGGGCGCATGTGAATACTCACAAGCTCTGGAATTTGTTGGCGTCTGTCATTACCTCGACGGCGGGGACGTCGCTTACCGTTTCCCTGGCGTAGGCAAGCGATGAGTTCTTTCTTAAGCGAGCCACGAGGCATCACATAAAGCGCTTTGTAGATAGTCTCATGCGAGACTTGGCGTTTTGGGTCATGGGGATACATGCGTTTCAGTGTGAGGGCGATTTGGCGTGGTGACCAGTACTTGCGCAGCAAGTAGGTCACTAGCTCGAACAACTGGCTATCCGGGTGCAGCTTTGCTGTGCGGCGGGCTCGTCGTCGGGTTAGGTTAGCTCGGAACCCAGCAAGGCTGGCGTCATACCCGTATTGAGCATTGATCGCGTGACGTGATATCTCACGCGATACGGTGCTCACAGAGCGACCAAGATGGCGAGCAATGTCGCGCAACGAGTGCTTTGCCTGCATCAACATGATGGCAGCACGTTCTTCGGGGGAAAGATGGTGATAGTGAGTCATGGCAATACCCTACCTGATAGGTTAGGTGTTGCACTTGGTCATTGAGACCGCCTTGCCTTTAGGCCTGGGAGAATAGTGAATAGAGCATGGCTTTATACCGCGATTACCCGTGCTGAGTCGGAGGTGCATATCGTTGGGTCGGCTCGTGTCTTAGCCAAGATTACTCAAAGCCCGAGCTTTTCCCATCAAAGACTGAGCTATCTAGGACAACTTTTAGCGAAGAAATGAAGAGAAACTCCTATTTTTCAATGCTTGCACTTCAAACCCCAACCAAAATCACCTCCGCCTGCCCATCCAGCTGCTCCTTAATAGACCGCCATTCCGGCATAAACCTATCCAACAGCGCGTAGAAGCGGGGGCTGTGGTTATGTTCTACCAGGTGGCACAACTCATGAAGGAGCACGTAGTCGATCGCTCGCGTGTTGGCTTTGATCAGTTGCGGGTTTAGTAGTACCGCGCCTTCGGGTGAGCAGCTGCCCCATTGGGTTTGCATTTCGATCATGCGCCAATCGGGAACTGTTTTTGCCCATGGCAACGTCTCGACCATCATATTCAGGCGGCGCTGAAACACATCCACTGCTCTGTCGCGGTACCACTGGCGCACTGCCTTTTGTATACGTTCAGTGGTCAGCTCTTTACCTTGCACCCGCAGCTGACCGCCTATGAGCTTGCAGGCGACCTTCCGCTGGCTTGGATCATTGATCACCTTGAGTACGTACCTGCGCCCTAGATAAAGCATGCTTTCGCCGCTTACCCATGCTCTTGGCTGCACATAGCGGTTGCGTTCCTCAATGTCATTCAAGTGCTTGAGTATCCATCGCGCCCGACGCTGCACTGCTGCTTTAATCTCGGGCAGCTGTGCCGATTCGGGCGCATCCACCTGCACCATGCCATTAGGATGAACATGCACCCGTATCGTGGCTTTTTTATGTTCGGGCAGATAGCACAGGTGGTAGCTGAACGTTCGCTCACCGTAGCGCGTTTGATACACGCGTGGTTGTTCGTCCTGCGTGGCATCCAAAGCGGTCATCACTTTGCTACTCCGTTACGCAGAATCTGCACCACTTCATCCAGGATCGTTTTGGCTTTATCCAAGCCTACCAGTGAGAACAGCTTTGGGAGCAAGTGTTTCCGTACATCTTGCTCGATGCCCACGGGGTTCAGTGAGTTTTCTGCCACGGCGCGATTCACCACCGTGTCGATCCCAAAGGCCTCTTCAATTAGTTGCTCGCCCTTGTCTTTTTCCAACACAACGAAGTCATCACCCAGCACGAGCTTAAACGTGCCGTAGTAGGCCTGGGCATGTTTGTTTCCGCTAAACGCCTCTAGCGGTAGGTCAGGCACTTCTCGCCCTTCAACCTTGGCTTCCAGGTCGCTAAAAAGCTTGAACTGCGCCTTGTAGTCGAACATGGATTCAGCTTTTTCGATGGCTTCCTTCAGCAACGCTGAGAACACCTTCTTGGCGTAGGGGTCGTCGCCTAGCTTCTCCTCGATGGTCTTCTTGGTACGCGTCTTGATCTTGTCGGTTTCGTTTTTGGTCTTCTCGTCGCTCCAGTTATCCGGGTTGCTCTCTACGGGGTCGATAAGCACGGGTTCATCGCCGGGGGCAACATGGACACCGGTGACATATCGATCAATAAGATCTCGGATCTGACCTTCGTAGGCTGAATAGTCGACGGTTTCCTGGGCATCCATCCGCACGGTCTTACGCAGGTCTGCAAACCACTTCAAATCGGCTTTGTATCGGCGAATATCTGCCTCGGTGAACGCCTTATCATCAAAGAAGCTTTGCGTGGAAAGCGCCGTTTTTAAACACATCCCGAAGTGGGTGACGGCCTCATAGAAATCCTCCCGCAGTGCCTGACGCACATCCACCTCTACACCGTCCTCATCGGCTTCATATTTAGGCATGAACACCTGACGATAGGGTTCAGGGTCCAGGCGGTTATCAATATGCCCGAAGAAGCTCAAAAGCCGATCGTGCAACCTTGGCAGCTTCTTGTACTCGGTGTCGACGTTGGCATACAAGCCTTCAATATCCTCAATCGCAAAGCCGCCCTGAGTCTGTTCCTCAAAGTTTTGGTAATCCTTAATGGCGGTATCCAACTCTCTGAGGATGCCTCGGTAATCGATCAGATAACCAAAGGGCTTCTGGGGATGCAGTCGGTTGACGCGAGCGATGGCCTGGATCAGGTTGTGGCCTTTCAGCTGCTTATCGATATAGAGAACGGCGTTACGAGGCTCATCAAAGCCTGTCAGGAGCTTATCAACAACGATCAGGATGTCTGGTGGGCCATCGGTGCCGAAATTCTCTATCGTGGCTTTCTCGTAGTCCTGAGGGTCGCCCGTAACGTTCTGCTTCCACCACGCTTGCACTAACGGCAGATTGGTTTCATCCACATCGGTATGGCCTTCGCGGGTATCCGGCGGCGAAATCACGATGGCACTGGTCACCATGCCTGCGCTATCAAGTTCCTGCTTGTAGCGAATCGCGCTGAGTTTGCTATCGGTAGCCAGCTGTCCCTTAAGCTCTAGTCCTGCTTTTTTGAAGTTCTCGCTGAAATGCACGCTGATATCAAACGCGTTGAGCTTGATACGATCCTGCGCGGTATAAATCTGGCCTTGCTTGGCATACTTGCGCTTGAGATCGGCCTTCTGGTCATCTGACAGTGCGGCGGTCACCTTATCAAACCAGCTATCGACCGCCTTCTGGTTCACATCGAGCAGCGGTTTACGCTCTTCGTACAGCAGCGGCGTAATGGTGCCGTCCTCTACCGCCCGCTTCATGGTGTAGGCGTGAATGATGGCCCCGAACTTCTCGGCGGTTTCGCTTTTCTCGTTCTTCAGTAGCGGCGTGCCGGTAAAGGCAATAAACGACGCATTGGGCAGGGCTTGGCGCATCCGCTGGTGGTTTTCACCCCCCTGGCTGCGGTGGCCTTCATCCACAACGACAATGATATTTTCCGATGGGTTATAGCACTCTGGTTGCTTAGCGGCGGAAGCAAATTTGTTGATGATGGTGAATATAATCCGCTCATTGCCTTGGCCTATGCGTTTGGCCAACTCCTTGCCGGAACGCGTTTTGGCAAGGGAGTCACCGCTTTTTTTACCAGCGATGTCACTGCCAAAAGCCCCACCGGTTAGGAAGGTCTTGGATAGCTGCTTTTCAAGATCCACCCGATCCGTGACGACGATGACCCGGCAACTCTTTAGCGCGTCACTAAGCAGTAGCGCGCGACATAGGTACACCATGGTGAACGACTTACCAGAGCCGGTGGTGTGCCACAGCACGCCACCCCGGCGCTCGCCGCTGGGCTTAAAGCCGGAGATGCGTTCCAACAGTGCCTTGATGCCGAAGGCCTGGGGGTAACGGGCCGCAATCTTGCCTACTTTGCGGTCGAAAAGGATGAATAACCGGAGAAACTCCAGAAACCGGTACTTATCCAGCAAGCCTACTAAAAGCCGATCTTGTTCGGTCGGCGTAACGTGTTTTGACCATAGCTGTTCAAAGTAAGCCCGAATCTTCGGGGGCTTGCCCTGGAACAGCGCGTCCTTAATTGATGGCGACAAGGGCTGGTTCTTGATGCCCTGAACATATTGATCATCGAACTCTTCATCTTGCCACGTCGACCAGAACTTGGCCGGAGTATGGGTCGTACCGTATCGGCCACCGTTACTGCTGATGGCTAGCAACAACTGAGCGAACGCGTACAGGTAAGGGATTTCATCGTTTTTCTGGTTGCGGAGGTTCTGGCTGATGCCTTCCTCCACCATGTTCTTGTTGGGGTTGCCAGAGGCGGCACGCTTAGCCTCTATCACTGCCAAAGGAATACCGTTCACGAACGCCACCACATCGGGCCTGCGGGTATGAGTACCCTGGGTGGAAAGCACCTCCATCTCTTCGGTGATGTGGAATTCGTTGTTATCTAGGTGCTCCCAATCGATCAAGTGAATCGTTGGCTGGGCCTTTTTGCCGCCCACGAACTCGGTGACTGTAATGCCCAGCGTCAACATGTCGTACACGGACTGGTTGGCGTCCATCAAGCCTTGAGCCATGGAGGGCGTCGTGATCTCTCGGATCACCTGGTCAATGGCCTGGTCAGACAGAGGGTATGATTCGCCCTTAAACGTGAACCGGCGCTGGCGTAATACGCGCTCTAATACCGGCTTCATCACCACATCCCGCTGGCTACCTCGTAGCGCCTGACACTCTGTGGCCGGCAAAAACGTCCAGCCAAGGTTGATCAGTGTCGCCAGGGCGGGAATGTGGCTGGCATGCTGTTCGTTCACTTGAGGGGTGGTGTTCATGCGGCCTCCGTGTCCACTTTCATCCGACGTTTGCCGGTCAGGAGTTGCTGCATCAGTGCTTTCTTTTCTACTTTTAACGAGGAAATCTTCTTTTCTAAAGCCGTAATCTCCTGATCTGCTTTGGACAAAGTAATGGCTATCGCCTGCTGCTCTTCTAAAGGCGGAACATTAACTTTAAAGGTTTTAATATCTGTGGTCGAAATGCTAGCTTGGTTTACTGCACTTTTTGCGTAATTTTTAGAATATTTTTTGCCTATAGGAGAATTCAATAGATGAAAGAAAAACTTGCTGCAATATCCTTTGTTTATCCTCAAAAGAAGCAGGTTCATACCGTGATAAAGAGGCTTTTCATCATTGTAGTAAGCGACTCTACCGATGTGTTCGAGACTATTGATGTGGCTATATAAGATGTCACCTCTCTTTAATATAAATCTTCGGGTATTTTCGGTATCCGGCGCCCAGCCAACTTTATTAAAATTGACTTTTCCAGTTGAAATAGTTTCGATTCGTGTAACCGGCAAACCCTCTTTATTAGTTGCATCATAAGTAACGCCATTACTCACTTTTTCGAATGCGTGTCCCAAGAGTAGCGTTTGCCACTCCCCCTCAAACCCCGGCAAGCGCTTCTTCCCGGTCAGCAACTGCTGCATCAACACTTTCTTTCGCTGCTGGCTGTTCTCAAGCAGGCGCTCGGTGGCGGCAATGGCTTGATCCCAGGTGGAAAGGATCTGGGCGATCTTTTTTTGTTCCAGTAGAGGTGGGATGAGTACAGGAATTTTCTCTAGGGAAGCTTTGTTGAGCTTGTAACGTCCTGCCCCTTGCCTAGATAAGAAGCTGAAAATATCCCGGTGCATAAAGTAATGGTAAAACCATTCACGGGAGGCAATGTCACTGCCTTCGATGATGTGAGCGTGGTTGTTCACCGTACATTTACCCTCAACCAACTGCGTCATCGGTTGAGTCCGGTATTTGAGAAAATGGTCACCATCTTCCCCAATCAAGGCATATTTTCCATCCTGTTCATAGGTGCCGATATAGCCTTGGATTTTCGTCGGGCCAAAGTAGGGATATGGGCCGGGATTTTTGGCCCGTTCTTCTTCACTTATAGGCCTGCGAAGATTGTTCCGTATCACGAAGGCTTCGCGGATGCCGCAAAACCCCCAACCATCCGGAACAAACTCGACACGAGCTTGCATTAATTCCAGTTCGGTATGGCGTCTCTCAGTTGGCATAACCCAACTCCTTCAGATAGCCGTCCATCTGGTTATTCAGTTTCGCAATTTCGGCTTCGATCTCCTTCCGCTCCGCTTGCACGGCCATCAGGTCGATCTCTTCTTCTTCTTCGAAGGTATCCACGTAGCGGGGGATGTTGAGGTTGAAATCGTTCTCCTGAATTTCTGCCAGGGTGGCCAGATACGAATACTTGTCTAGGGTGTCGCGCTGCTTGTAGGTGTCGACTACTTTGGCGATGTTTTCATCGGAGAGCTGGTTCTGGTTCTTACCGGCCTTGAACTCGCGGCTGGTGTCGATGAACAGCACCTTGTTATCGGTCTTGTCCTTACGGAACACCAGAACCGCCGCCGGGATGCCGGTACCGTAGAACAGTTTCTCGGGCAGGCCGATGACGGCATCCAGCAGGTTTTCTTCGATCAGCTTCTGGCGAATTCTGCCTTCGCTAGAGCCACGGAACAGAACGCCGTGGGGCACAACTACCGCCATGCGGCCCGTCTTGGGCTTCATCGTCTCGATCATGTGCAGAATGAAGGCGTAATCACCCTTGGTCTTGGGCGGCACTCCGCGCCGGAAGCGACTATAGGGATCGCTGTCTGCGCCCTCAAAGCCCCACTTCTCCAGTGAGAACGGCGGATTGGCTACCACGATATCGAAGTGCTTCAGGCCACCGTTTTCATCCAGCAGTTTAGGGTTGCGGATGGTGTCGCCCCATTCCAGCTTGTGGTTGTCGATGCCGTGCAGAAACATGTTCATCTTCGCCAAGGCCCAGGTGCTGCCGATGGCTTCTTGACCGAACAGCGCGAAGTTCTTGGAGCCATCGGCACTTTTACGGATCTGGTTCGTACATTTCAGCAGCAGTGATGCAGAACCACAGGCCGGATCGCAAATCTCATCGCCTTCCTTCGGCTCGACGATCTCAGCCATCAGTTCGGAGACTTCCGGCGGGGTATAGAACTCACCGGCTTTCTTACCGGAGGTGGCCGCGAAGTTCTTGATCAGGTATTCGTAGGCGTTGCCGATCACATCCAGCTTACCAATACGACTCGGGCTTAGATTGAGCTCCGGGCGGGCAAAGTCTTCCAGGATGTGGCGCAGAAGCTCGTTCTTCTGCTTCTCATCGCCCAGCTTGTTGGAGTTGAAACTGATGTCTTGGAACACATCGGCCAGCTTGACGATGTTGGCCTCTTCAATGGCGTGCAGGGCCTTGTCGATACGCTCGCCGTTGCCAGGTTCATGCCGCTGGTCATGCAGGGAGTAAAAGCCGGAATCCTTAGGCAGCACGAAGCGCTCATTCTTCATCAGCTCTTCGATTAGCTCCGGGGTATCGCCATATTCGGCCACGTAGTTGTCGTAGTGATCCTGATACACGTCCGAAAGGTACTTTACGAATAACATCGTCAGCACGTAATCTTTGTAGATGCTAGGGTCGACCGTGCCCCGGAAGGTGTCGCAGGCATTCCAGACCGCCTTATTGATCTGTTCCTGCTGAATATTGTCGTTCATATTATTTTCCATAAAGTAGTTTTTTGCTTAGCCCGTACACCATGGCTTCGCGGTTGTTAAGGAGAGCCTGTGTAAGACGTTGCTCTTCTTCAAATAGTTGGGATAAATGAAGGATCTTCTCTTGGGCGTCAAGGTCTGGAATAGGTACTTTAAGCTGTTGTAACGCTTTTTTACTCATGGAGTAGATCTTAGTACCGGCCTGCAGCTCAGAGAGCTTATGCTGCGTCTCTGGGTAATTGAGAAGCCAACATAGAAATGCTGGTGACAACCGTTCGATATCTATTGCCGACAAGATGAGCAGTTGACTGGATGGGACTATATTTTGGTCTTTGCCTAAAAAAACCGAGGCATAGTTCTCGCTCCCTTTCGCCGCAATAACCACATCACCCTGCTGTAGCACGGGCGGGCTTCCTCGCCCTGGCCATTCAATGAACGCTAACCGGGAGGGATCTACCACTGTCATACCGCGTAAATCGCTAATTTGAAGTCCTAGTAAGCCAGACGATGTATTTGGTTGTGCAGCTTTTCGGAAGGAATAACCAGTTCGGATCTCTGCAATTTCATCAAGGTAAGCAGTTTGCATGACATTATTCTCAGATTAGGCGCCGTCCATGGCGCCAAGAGTTCACGACTTGCTTCGTAAAAGATTCCTCAGATCTTGCGCCTGCTTGACATTAAACCCAGCGGCTTCCCCAGTTAGACTGGTAACTAGAAGACCGTCATCGGCGTCTATTGCACCCTTAAGGTTATCACGGACTTGAACAGCAGTTTGTTGCGTGCTGATGATCCATGTTGATTCCAATGGGCGGCAGTGCTGGTAGGTTCGGATGCGATCGTAGAGAGCCGCATAATTGCGCTCGTTACGCAAATCGTAGTCAATTTGATATACTTTCATTGCTTAATACCTCTTATCGGATTTGAGTGTGTAAGTTTTGCGGCAGGGGGCAACCTGCCGCACTTCTTTTTTGTAGATGCTCTACTGCGCAAAGAAGTAAGCAAAATTTAGCGACCTTCCTGAATTTTGTCAAAAAATAAAACAGTAGAAGCTCTACAAAAATAAAGAAACAACTTTCGACCCCAGAAAAATATCTTAATTATCAATATCTTATCAGGTAACATTTTTTTATTTATTTTTTGGGGCATGGTATGAAATAACTCAAAGGATCTGTGATTCATTATGACCAGCCGTTTGAGCCCGTTGGTGTCGAAGACTGGGAGGCGGTGCTGCTTGAAGGGCTAACGCCCGACACGGCCCATGCGGATTTGTTGGCAATACCGACCTCAGAAGAACTCGGGGAAGACCCTGACAAAAAGCGGTAAATCTCTACTCAGAGCTTGTTGATGTGGCGCCTCTAAGCCGAGTAATTATGCGTTATACGGCGACATGAGCCAGCCCAAACAACAGATTATAGTCTCCCGCTCGTTCGGGAGTCTTACCAATAGTCCCCACGATCTGCGAGAAACGCTTCGTCAGCACGCCGCCCGCGCAGGTGAAAAGCTACGCAAGCAGCACAGCGTCACCAGCGCTGTGATGGTGTTTGTGCGCACCAATGCGTTTCGACAAGATTTACCGCAGTACCGTAATCGCGTGGTGGTGACACTAGAACGACAGACAGACGACAGCCGCGAGCTGATTCATGGGGCCATCCAAGGGCTGAGACAACTTTGGCGGAAGGGCTATGCCTACCATAAAGCGGGCGTCATGCATCTCGACCTCTCCCACAAAGCTAACCGCCAACTGACACTGACGGAAACACCGCAAACGGAGGCCAATGCAAAGCGCAGCGAGCGGCTGATGGCCACTGTCGACAAGCTCAATCGAGATTTAGGACGAGGAACGATACAGCTAGGGCTGCCTCGGGCAGGAAATGCCTGGGCATTGCGCTTCGAGCACCGCACGCCGCGCTACACCACTCGCTGGGAAGAGTTGCCCTCTGTGCGGTAAGCATGCATCGCAAAGAAAGGAAAAAAAAGCGACCACCCAGAGGCTACCAAAGTGATCGCCGTTTCGTATGTCTCCGAGGGGAAGCGTTTACTAACAGGTCTCAGAGCTCACCCAACCAATATACGGGTACAAAGGGAACTATGCTAGCCGGAGAGGCCCAACCGCTATACTGATCATAAAAGTTATTCAATCACTAATTAATAACGATTATCCCCAATTATCCAAAAAAAGATAATTGGGGATAATGTGATCTTGCGCCGCCAAACAGAATACTGGCCAGCAAGGCACTTGCCTCAGTTGCAGTAATGACACGCATCAATAAATCAGCAGAAGAATGCCCAAGTTAGTCATTAAGTGCTAAGGTTTATTAGATAACAAAAGTTGCCAGTGGAAAGCAGGATGCCATCAGACCACACCCCCCAGCACGATCCGCTAGAACGCATCTTTGCGTACCGGGCGTTTGATCTGCGTGATCGCTTCCCGCAACCGCTAGAAACAGTCCGGCAAGCGCTAGAGTGCTTGCAAAGCGATAACGCCTATCTGCCCGATATGAGCGGTGAGATTGTGGCTTATCTGCGTGGCGGACGCGCAGTCCCTATTCCTGAACACCTGTTTATCCGACAGGCTGGCAATAGCGCGTCAGTGGTTCCAAAAAATGAAAATGATCGTGTCTGCAACGCTGTAAATGCGTGGCTACGAGAGACCCTTTCGCGAGAAAACGAAGACACGGTGAATGCTTCAACCATCAGACCATCCCGGCTCAATATCTTGCTCGATCAGTGTGACCCCAATGCCCCTGAACCTGACGATATACAGGCATGGCAGCACATGGGAGATGCTGGTAAAGAAAAGATCGACATACCCAGCAGAGAAGACATTTGGGAAGCAGCTGTTCAAGCAATGGGCGAAACCCAAGCAAGGCGCTGGATGAAAACAGCACACCCTCAGTTGGATGATAAAAGCCCCAATGTGTGCATCGAAGAGAGCCATATGCGGGTTTATGAGCTTGTGTCTCAGATGGCGATAGGAGCGGGGTAATGGCTGGTATCGACCCAAAGCGGCCATTCCGGCGAAAGCGGCATGCTGGTTCAGGAGTGTTATGCAGCCGTCACTAAATTCTATGCTAGGTCTTTAGGGAGAACATCATGGAACCAATCTTCGATAAGCACTGCAAGTTGGTCGCTTGGCTCAACCAGGATCGTGGCTACGTTTTCAGCACTCGCATGCAGTTTGTTGCGTTTGTTCGAGGCAACGCGCTGTTCTCTCCCAGAAGCAAACACCTTGGCTTCTTTATGAATGGCATCTTCAGAGACAAGCGTGTTGGGGCAATTGCGTTTTTGCGTGGCAGTTCTCCCGGAGCAACTCCCGCGACTCCTGCAACTCCGGCTACGCCCGCCACCCCTGCAACGCCAGCTACTCCGGCAACACCCGCCACACCGGCAACCCCTGCAACTCCAACTGGGTCATTTGGACCCACTAGCTGGGAAGATCTGGTGCATGGCTAAGAGACCTAATCATGCGGTCCAGCCGACGTCTTTGCCTCCGCTTCGCTACGGCAAATTCGCGGCTGAGCTAGGGCGCTATCTGTTAAAAGGAAGGCACTGTGCAAGATTCTGAGTTACATACACTGTTAATTTATCAAAGAACGTATTTTGAAATACTAGAGGAGTTCTTTGTCGGTGCTACTGGACAGTC
Organism: Halomonas sp. AOP43-A1-21; assembly: GCF_052376775.1. Classification (NCBI taxonomy): domain Bacteria; kingdom Pseudomonadati; phylum Pseudomonadota; class Gammaproteobacteria; order Oceanospirillales; family Halomonadaceae; genus Halomonas; species Halomonas sp. AOP43-A1-21. Next base: position 218,936 of record NZ_JBQSWC010000003.1, read on the forward strand.
TTTTGATCAATTTTGCCTTCCCTCAGAATTCTCAGAAGCAATTAGTAAGTTGGGAGAATCACTGAAGAATGACTCAAGGCGGTCATCTGCCTGTATGACATCATTTGAGAAACTGGCGACAAAACTTGGAGAATTATATTCGCAAGAAAGCATGGAGTGTTTTAAATCAGCCAAAAACATAAAATGCTGTAAGATTAACCTTGGGGGCAGTAGTAGATTCCTCGAAACACAGCTTAATGCTGTTAAGAAAACTATGCTTGTCTCTGATGTTGTGCTGATTCCTGATCCCGTAATGCCTTGGCTAGAGGTAAAGCGGGAGCACGAAAGGTTTAGATTCATTAATATCATTCAAGCAACCTTTTTTATACTTCACATTAAAAGCCTTTTATCACAAGACTTTGATATCCCGCCATTTCTTGTTTTCCCTAGTTGGGAAAAGTCGCTCGAAGAAAATGACCAGCAAACTAGGGATGACACGAATCAGCTTATAGCGGATTTTTTCTCGTATTATGTCAACAGTGAAATTATTAAAATTGAAGACGTTTTTGACTATGTAGACAGTGATGAAAGACACTTTCTTGCAGGAGTAGAGGAAAAAGGCCTATTTATATCGCCTGGTGGCGAAATTGGCGAGTCAATAGCTCATGCTTTGAGTAACTATAGGGAGGAGGCAGAGCAATGGAGAACCCCGGAATTTAATAAAATGCTTACTCAGGCGCCAGAGGGGCGGGTTGTGCTGAATGGGATAATGGAACGCATTCAACCGCAATACCACCTGCTTGAAAATTCGAATGAAATGAATAGCAATCCACTGTTGTGTGTTCCTGCTCAGGCACATTATTTTTCGCTACTAAGCAAAATGGATAATTCTAGGGTCTCTGAGTTTGCAGGCTCTGACCAAAATCTACTAACAGCTATATCGGCATTATCAAATAGTCGATTGGATTATTTGGCGAACATCAATGATGATCAGATAATTGAACTTAGAAAAAGCGACGAGAACGTTAGTTTTCGGAACGAGCTTAGAGGATTTGTTGCTGGCCTCCCTGCAATAAAGATTGATGATCTTGGTTACGCTGCTGCAGAGGTTTGCTTACACGTAGAATCACTAATATCCGCACACCAGAAAGAAGTTGAGATATTGAATGGAAAGTATCAAGCCAAGCATATGAAATCAGCTTTAATCGCAGGCGGAGGCCTGGCGGTGAGTATCGTTCCAGCTTTAGCTCCATTTTTGGGAGCAGCGCTTCCTTTCGCAATAGCAGCTGGCGGTAAATATTCCGCGGATAAATTTGAGGAATTGCATGAGAGGAAAGTATTGTCTGGTTCAATGCTGGGCGTATTTGCCTTGGCCAAGGAATCGGGTAATAAAAGATAACAAAGTGCTGCTGTCGGACAATTTCTCCGCTGCGCTTCAAAATTGCCGCTGAGCACGGTGTTATGCCCCTCTGGCCAACAAAGGAGTAGTTTTCAATGCAGTTTATTCATACTGATCTCGGCCAAAGGAAAGGAGGGGAAATAGTTGAAGTAACCCTTACCAGCGGCGCGAATGTTCGACTCATGAATAGCAGCAACTTTAGTAGTTATAAGAACGGACGTCGCCATAGATATACAGGTGGTTTAGCGAAGAAAACCCCTGTCAGGCTGCAGATCCCATCATCAGGGCACTGGCATGTGGCTGTCGATATGCAGGGGCTAAGAGGAAGCACCAAAGCATCAGTTCGTGTTTTGCCTGGAGTGTTGCCGGCAATTCAAGAACGTCCACTGAGCGAGGTTCCAGGTCTCGTCAGAGATAATGTGCCTCCGCCCACCGAAACGGGAGGGGAAACACATGACGTTTTCATTTCTCATGCGTCAGAAGATAAGGATGATTTTGTACGCCCTCTGGCGAATGCGCTAATGGGCGAGGGTTTAAATGTTTGGTTTGATGAAATGACACTCCAAATCGGTGATAGCCTTAGGCAAAAAATTGACAAGGGATTGGCAGATAGTCGTGTGGGCCTAGTAGTTTTATCCCCAGAATTTATTAACAAAGGCTGGACTAATTATGAGCTTGATGGAATTGTCACGCGCACAGTCTCCGGTGAACAGATACTTCTGCCTATCTGGCACAATATAACCAAGCAGCAGGTTATGGATTTCAGTCCATCTCTGGCTGACAAAGTAGCTCGGAGTACTGCTACCCACACGATCGAAGAGATTGCATCTGAAATAGCAGAGCTAATCAGATCAAAAGCATAACAAGGCCAGTCATAGCAACGACCACCGCATTACGGCTTCGCTTCTATTTCCTAGCAACGCGTGCTCAGCAGCATTAGGCTGCCTATCGGCAAACAAAGAATATTCTAAATATGTCAAAAAATCCTTTTGAAGACTTCATTGAGTTTTTAACCAACAAACACGGCGAAGAACCTTGGGTTACCGTCTATAAGCGAGAGCCAATTAATAATACGGATCATGATGGCGGGATGTATTGCACCCTTATTTGTAAAGAAAAAACAGAACGTGCAATGGAAAGGCCTGGCTGGGACTTGATGATCGGTAGTGGGGGGCCGGGTTTTTGTACGTCATTTTTAGATGGCGAAGAAATCACAACTTACTACACCAATTCAGACAATGATTTCTTGAGGCCAGTGCTGGTTCGTGACTTTCATGGAAGGAAAGAGGATTACATAGAAATTCTTGAAGAATTTCGCCTTTTTCATAACTTATACCATGATAATAATAGCGGTTCGTTTGTTAGCTTTGACGAAGCCGGTGACGAAGTTGAAGTGATTAAAGTGGGGCGCAGTGAAGTAAAGATTAGAAGACGATTCCTGCGTTCATTTATGGCGGCGCGCCAAATGAACCTGCTTCTATACTTTGAGCTTACTCGGCACTACGAGAAAAGCGTTAGATTTTCAGATGACAAAAATAATAGATCACTTACCTTTACGATCTATTCGGGAGATTCTTATTCAAACGGATACACATCTTTCTGTAGGATCTTAGGGAAAAAGCTGATTCGCTGCGAGCCAGTGGAAAAGTGTGGTATTTGGCCATTTGAGAAAGAAAAAGAATATCAGGACTTTATTATTGGTGGTGATATTGATGAGCCTGAAACATTTTCTTGTAATCCCGACAAATTAGCTAATTACTTTGGCGCCAATCCCGATGCGCCTCACTATCTAACACCTGTATTTTTTCGAAAAGAAGTAATGCAAAAATACTATAGCTCCTCGGACTTTCAAATTACTGATGGCTGTCTTTATAGAACAGGCGCGTGGAGATTGAGATTTGATAATAACTCGCCAAATCATGTGTCGGTATTTTTAGGTGACTTAGGTCAGGACCTACCCGGTAAGGAGCAAATTTATTGGAAAAGCTTTAATTTGGTACCCGATGAGAGAAAAATAAGCAGAACAAATTTTGAGCGAAGTTTTTTGGGTAATTTTTACGATGCGGAAAACCCTGAGCACAGATTCAAGCAAAAATTTAGAGACATCCAAGAGTATTGGAATAAAAAATACGGATGGCATCTTTTCTTGCCACTTTCTACCAAAGACGAGCATTTTTATGAATCTTGAATCGCCCCGGGTTTCGTAGACACCTCTAGGCCTTATACTAAAGGTACCTAG